>JAHZJY010000215.1 GCA_022600695.1 Actinomycetes bacterium
ATCGGAGGCGGAAACCGTATCCGCCACACTCGGGCTGACCTCGCTGCGGGCCGGCCTGATCGCCGGTGCGATCGGCCTCGGGATGGTGCTGCTGTACTCGCTGGCCTACTACCGGGTTCTGGGACTGCTGACCGCGCTGTCGCTGGTGGCCGCCGGTGCCATGGTGTACGGCATTTTGGTGCTGCTGGGCAGATACATCAACTACACCCTCGACCTGGCCGGTATCGCGGGCCTGATCATCGGCATCGGAACCACCGCCGACTCGTTCGTGGTGTTCTTCGAACGCATCAAGGACGAGATCCGGGAGGGCCGGTCGTTCCGGTCGGCGGTACCCCGCGGCTGGGCCCGGGCCCGCAAAACCATCCTGTCGGGCAATGCGGTCAGCTTCCTGGCGGCCGCGGTGCTCTACTTCCTGGCCGTCGGCCAGGTCAAGGGCTTCGCCTTCACCCTCGGCCTGACCACGATTCTCGACGTGGTGGTGGTGTTCCTGGTCACCTGGCCGCTGGTGTACCTGGCGTCGAAGTCCGCGACATTGTCCAAACCGGCGTTCAACGGGCTGGGCGCGGTCCAGCAGATCGCCCGAGAGCGGCGCGCGGCCGGGCAGACCGCCGCCGGCGCCGGGACTGGACGGTGAGGAATGACTGAAAACAGCAACACCACCGATACCGACGGAACCACGCCGCCCGAGTCGGCGGCGCCGGCCGCGACCGGGGGGCAGCTGCCCCGGCACGGTTTCTTCACCAGGCTCTACACCGGCACCGGCGCCTTCGAGATCATCGGTCGGCGAAAGCTGTGGTTCGCCTTCAGCTTCCTCATCGTCGCGGTGGCGGTCGCCAGCATCCTGATACGGGGATTCACCTTCGGTATCGACTTCGAGGGCGGCACCAAGGTGTCCTTCCCGCGGGCGGGCATCGACGGCGAAGCCAGTATCGCCCAGGTCGAGGAGACCTTCACGCAGGCCACGGGGGTCAGCCCCCAAACGGTGGTCGTCGTGGGCAATGGAGCCACCACCACCGTGCAAATCCGGTCGGAGACGCTCAGCAACGATCAGACCGCCGCGCTCCGCGAGGCGCTGTTCGAGGAGTTCCAGCCCAAGGGCACTGACGGCCAAAGCGGTAAACAGACCATCAGCGATTCAGCGGTGTCGGAAACGTGGGGCGGGCAGATCACCAAGAAGGCGCTCATCGCCCTCGCGGTGTTCCTGGTCTTGGTCACCATCTACATCACGATTCGCTACGAGAAGTACATGGCGATGTCGGCGCTGGCGGCGCTCGGCTTCGACCTGGTCACGACGGCCGGGGTGTATTCGATAGTCGGCTTCGAGGTCACCCCTGCGACGGTGATCGGACTGCTGACCATCCTCGGCTTCTCGCTGTACGACACCGTCATCGTGTTCGACAAGGTGGAGGAGAACACCAAGGGCTTCGAACACACCACCCGGCGAACCTTCGCCGAACAGGCCAACCTGGCGATCAACCAGACATTCATGCGGTCGATCAACACCAGTCTGATATCGATCATGCCGATTCTGGCACTGATGGTGGTGGCGGTATGGATCCTCGGCGTGGGCACCCTCAAGGATCTCGCGCTGGTCCAGATGGTCGGTGTCATCGTCGGAACCTACTCGTCGATCTTCCTCGCCACCCCACTGCTGGTGACGCTCCGGGAGCGCACCGAACTGGTGCGGAATCATGGCCGGCGGGTGGAACTCCGGCGCAACAAGCCGGTCGCCGTGCCCGACGAATCCACGACGCCCGACGAACTGGCGACGACCGCGGTCGGTGAGACGAAGACCGAGACGGTGCCGGTCGAAGCGGCCGCGGGCAGTAAGCCCGCTCCCGGCGCCCGGCCGATCCGGCCGCGGCGCCCATCCGGCAAGCGGCAACGTTAGGGCGCACGTGGTAGTCAGCCGCCGCGCGGCCGCCATCGCGGTGGCAACTGTTGTCCTGACGGCGTCCCCCGCAGTGCTCACGGCATGTGTGGGTGGCGCTGCCGGCCAGGTCAACTACGCCGTCGACGGCGTGCTGAACACTTACAACACCAATACGGTGACCGGTGCGGCCTCGGCCGGCCCGCAGGCGTTCAGCCGGGCGCTGACCGGGTTCAGCCTCCACGGTCCGGACGGGCAGGTGTTGGCCGACAATGACTTCGGCTCGGTGTCGGTGGTGGGGCGTGAGCCCCTGATGCTCGACTACGAGATCGCCGATAATGCCGTCTACTCTGACGGTAAGCCCGTCACCTGTGACGATATGGTGCTCGCGTGGGCCGCCCAGTCCGGCCGGTTCCCCGGTTTCTCCGCTGCCAGCCAAGCCGGTTACCTCGATATCGCGGGTATTGAATGCGAGCCGGGGCAGAAGAAGGCGCGGGTCAACTTCCTGCCCGGCCGGTCCGTCGTCGACTATCCGCAGTTGTTCACCGCCACCTCGATGATGCCCTCACACGTGATCGACGACGAGCTCGGTATCAGCACCACCGGTGCGGTACAGAGCGGCGATCTCGCCGAGATCGGCCGGGTGGCCGCTGCGTGGAACACCCTCTGGGACCTCACGCCGGGGATGGACCCGGAGTCGCTGAAGCGCTTCCCTTCGTCGGGGCCGTACAAACTCGACTCGGTGCTGGACTCCGGCGCGGTGGTGCTGACCGCCAATGACCGCTGGTGGGGTGCCAAGCCGGTGACCGATCGGGTTACCGTGTGGCCGCGCGCGGTCGATGTTCAGGATCGGATCAATACCGGCGACTTCCACGTGGTGGACGTGGCGACCGGATCGTTGGGGACGCTGACGACACCCGATGACTATCAGCGAACCGACATCGACTCGGGCGGTGTCGAGCAGATCATCTTCGCCGGCGGGGGGCCGTTGGCTGAGCCATCGGCCCGTCGGGCGGTGGCGCTGTGCACCCCACGCGATGTGATCGCGGCCAATGTGGCGATGCCGATCGCCAATTCGCGACTCAACCCGGTCGACGATGACGCCTACAGTGCCGCCGAAGCCGCCGCGGAAGCCGGACAGTTCGGTGTCGCCGATCCCGAGGCGGCGATGGCCGCCCTCGGGGGCGAGCCGCTGACGGTGCGGATCGGCTACCAGTCTCCGAATCCCCGGTTGGCCGCGGTGATGGCGGCGATCACCCGGTCGTGTGCGGCGGCCGGTATCACCGTGATCGACGCGACGGCCGAAGGAGCCGGTCCGCTGGTTCTGCGTGATGGCAAGATCGACGCGTTGTTATCCAGTACCGGAGGAGCGACCGGAAGTGGATCGACGGGCTCGTCGGTGATGGACTCCTACACCCTGCACACCGCAAACGGTAATAACCTCTCCGGGTACTCCAACCCGCAGATCGACGGGATCATCGCGGCGCTGGCGGTGACGACCGATCCGAAGGAACAGGCGAGGTTGCTCGCCGACGGCGCCCCCATGCTCTGGGACGATATGCCGACGTTGCCGCTGTACCGTCAACAGCGCACGCTGATCGCGGCGAAGAAGATGTTCGGCGTCGAAGCCAATCCGACCAAATGGGGCTCCGGGTGGAACATGGACCGCTGGCGGCTCGACCCGTGAGCCGCGGTGACGAGTCCGCCCCGACTCCGCCCGGACTGTCGGCGGCAAGCGCCGACGTTGCCGCGGTCATCACCGCGCTGACCCGTGAGGTGCCCGATTTCCCTTCGCCCGGGGTCCTTTTCCGGGACCTGACTCCGGTGCTGGCCGACGACGTCGGTTTCGCAGCGGTCACCGATGCGTTGGCCCGGCTGGTGACCGGTGCCGACCTGATCGCCGGGATCGACGCTCGCGGTTTCCTGCTGGGCGGGGCGGTCGCCCAGCAACTGGGGGTCGGAGTGCTGGCCATCCGCAAGGGCGGCAAACTGCCCCCGCCGGTGCATAGTCGCACCTACACCCTCGAATACGGGACCGCCACCCTGGAGATCCCCGCGGCGGGCATCGAACTTGCCGGTCGCCGGGTGGCCGTCGTTGATGATGTCCTGGCCACGGGCGGCACCCTGGCCGCCGCACGCGACCTGTTGGTCGCCGCCGGGGCTGACGTGACCGAGGCGGCTGTCGTGATGGAACTGGCCGCTCTCGGCGGGCGGGACCGGCTCACGCCGATGGTGGTTCGCAGCCTGCAGCTGCTGTAGTCGATGTCGCCGGTATCCTCATGTACCGGGGGATCGGAGGCGGGCATGGCGGACGAACCGAGCGGCGTTCAAAAAGTCGCCGCGCCCACCCAGCCGCTGCCGGTCGCCGAGATACCGGAACAGCCACCGGAGGCGACGCCCAAGAGCACGACCAGCGCGTCGCGCCGGGTACGGGCTCGACTGGCCCGCCGGATGACGGCCCAGCGCAGCACCATCAGTCCGGTGCTCGAACCCCTGGTTTCCGTGCACCGGGAGGTCTACCCGAAAGCCGACCTGGCGATTCTGCAGCGCGCCTATGAAGTGGCCGAAGTCAAGCATGCCGATCAGATGCGCCACTCCGGGGACCCGTACATCACCCACCCGTTGGCGGTGGCGAACATCCTGGCCGAATTGGGTATGGACACCACCACGCTGGTCGCCGCGCTGCTGCACGACACAGTGGAGGACACCGGCTACAGCCTGGAGGCGCTGACCGCCGATTTCGGCGAGGAGGTCGGACACCTCGTCGACGGGGTGACCAAACTGGACAAGGTGGTGCTCGGCACCGCCGCCGAGGGTGAGACGATCCGCAAGATGATCATCGCGATGGCCCGCGATCCCCGGGTGCTGGTGATCAAGGTGGCCGACCGCCTGCACAATATGCGCACGATGCGGTTCCTCCCTCCCGAGAAGCAGGCCCGGAAAGCCAGGGAGACACTGGAAGTCATTGCGCCCCTTGCTCATCGGCTCGGTATGGCGACGGTCAAGTGGGAACTCGAGGATCTGTCGTTTGCGATCCTGCACCCCAAGCGCTACGAGGAGATCGTCCGACTGGTGGCGGATCGGGCGCCATCGCGGGACACCTACCTGGCCAAAGTCCGGGCCGAGATCAACACCGCGCTGAGCAGGATGAAGATCGGCGCCACCGTCGAGGGCCGACCGAAGCACTACTGGTCGATCTACCAGAAGATGATCGTCAAGGGCCGCGACTTCGACGATATTCACGACCTTGTCGGCATCCGGATTCTCTGCGATGAGATCCGGGACTGCTATGCCGCGGTCGGGGTCGTGCACTCGCTGTGGCAGCCGATGCCCGGCCGATTCAAGGACTACATCGCCCAGCCTCGATTCGGGGTTTACCAGTCACTGCACACCACCGTCGTCGGTCCGGAGGGCAAGCCGTTGGAGGTGCAGATCCGCACCCGGGATATGCACCGGACAGCCGAGTACGGTATCGCCGCGCACTGGCGATACAAGGAGTCCAAGGGCCGCAACGCAGTTTCAGCATCGCACTCCGCCGCTGAGGTCGACGATATGGCCTGGATGCGGCAACTCCTCGACTGGCAGCGGGAAGCTGCCGACCCAGGTGAATTCCTCGAGTCGCTGCGTTATGACCTCGCCGTGCAGGAGATCTTCGTCTTCACTCCTAAAGGTGACGTCATCACGTTGCCCGCCGGTTCCACCCCGGTCGACTTCGCCTACTCCGTGCATACCGAGGTGGGCCACCGCTGTATCGGGGCGAGGGTCAACGGCCGGCTGGTGGCGCTGGAACGCAAGCTGGAAAATGGCGAAGTGGTCGAGGTGTTCACCTCCAAGGCCCCCAACGCCGGACCGTCCCGGGACTGGCAGGGCTTCGTGGTGTCCCCGCGTGCCAAGGCAAAGATCCGGCAGTGGTTCGCCAAGGAGCGCCGCGAGGAGGCGCTGGAAGCGGGTAAGGACTCCATTGCCAGGGAGGTCCGCCGCGGCGGTTTACCGCTGCAACGGCTGGTCAATGGTGAGGCGATGACCGCGATGGCGCAGGAGTTGCGCTACGCCGACGTCTCGGCGCTCTACACCGCCGTCGGTGAGGGTCATGTGTCGGCCCGCCACGTCGTACAGCGGCTTCTGGTGCAACTGGGCGGGGCCGACGACGCCGAAGACGAACTCGCCGAGCGTGCGACGCCGGCCACCATGACGGTGCGCCAGCGCTCCACCGGCGATACCGGCGTCGCGGTACCGGGGGCCTCCGGTGTGCTGACCAAACTCGCGAAATGCTGCACCCCCGTTCCCGGTGACAACATCATGGGTTTCGTCACGCGTGGCGGCGGCGTCAGCGTGCATCGGACGGACTGCACCAACGCGGCCGATCTGCGCGGGAAGTCCGAACGGATCATCGAGGTGCGGTGGGATCCGTCGCCGACATCGGTGTTCCTGGTCGCCATCCAGGTCGAGGCGCTCGACCGGCATCGGCTGCTCTCCGATGTCACCAAGGTGCTCGCCGACGAACGGGTCGACATCCTCTCAGCGTCGGTGACCACCTCCGACGAGCGGGTCGCGGTCAGCCGGTTCACCTTCGAGATGGGTGACCCCAAACATCTGGGGCATGTTCTTAATGCCGTGCGCAATGTGGAGGGCGTGTACGACGTCTACCGGGTCACCAGCGCGGCCTGACCCGGCTCAGTCGACGATGACGGCCGGCGTGTCTTTACGCAACGTCTCGCCCCGGAAGAACTCGGGCTGGACCGCACGCCAGGCGAACATCAGGACCAGGCCCAGCAGGATCAGGCCGAGGCCCAGCACCAGGACCAGTCCGACGCCGAAGATCTCCGCCCCGCTTCCGTAGTCAGGCGATGCACTGTCCCGCAGGGTGATGATCAGGACCGCGAACAGCCCGAGTCCGCCGAGCAGTGGGAACAGGAATTTGAACACGACGCTGGTCAGATCGGCAAACAACTCATGCCGGAAAAACCAGATGCAGGCGAACGCGGTGAGCCCGTAGTAGAAGCAGATCATGATCCCCAGGGCGTAGATGGTGTCCGTCAGCACGTTCTTGCTCAGCAGGTGCAGCACCGTGTAGAACACCGCGGCCACCGTGCCGGCCACGACCGTCGCGTACGACGGAGTCAGATAGCGCGGATGGATGGCTGCGAACCGCGCC
>JAHZJY010000216.1 GCA_022600695.1 Actinomycetes bacterium
CCCGTCCGGAACCTCGAAGGGCGGCAGTTGCGGGGCGATCAGGGCCAGCTCGAACGAGCACTGCTCGCCGAGGTCGGCCGCCGCGGTGACCACCTCGGGACACCGGGCGAACAGCCGGGCCATCTCCTCTCCGGAGCGCAGATGCGACCCTCCCAGCGGCGCCAGCCAGCCGGCCGCCTCATCGAGGGACTGCCGGGCCCGGATCGCCGCCATGGCCATCGCCAGCCGCCCACGACGGGGTTCGGCGAAGTGCGCCGCGGTGGTGGCGACCACGCCGACGCCGAACCGTGGCGCGAGCCCGGCCAGCGCGGCATTGCGCTCATCATCAAGGGGGGTGCCGTGCCGGGTCAGTTCGATGCTGACCCGGTCAGCGCCGAACCGGTCCACCAGATCGGCCAGTGCATCCGCGGCCGCACCGGGTCCGCCGGCCGACAGTGCCTGGCGCAGATGGCCTTTGCGACATCCGGTCAGGACGTGCCAATGCCCACCGGCCGCCTCGGTCAGGGCGTCGTAGTCATAGCGCGGCTTACCCTTCTCCCCGCCGACCAGGTGTGCGGCGGCCAACTGGCGGGACAGTCGCCGGTACCCCTCCGGCCCGCGGGCCAGGACGAGCAGATGGGCGTCGCCCAGCGACAGTTCGGCACCGAACACGGTGCGCATGCCGAGTTCGGCGGCCGCTTCGGCGAATCGCACCACCCCGTAAAGACCGTCGTGGTCGGTCAGTGCGATCGACCGCAGGTCCAGCCGCGCCGCTTGCTCCACCAACTCCTCCGGGGTGCTGGCCCCGTCGAGGAAACTGAATGCCGAATGGGCGTGCAGTTCGGCGTACGGAAACGCCGACGCCCGGTGCCCGGTATCGGCGGGCCGCCGGTACCGCCCCCGTTTCCGCGACCAGGCGGGGCTGTCGCTGCCGTCGCCGGACGGCTCGGCCGGCGGGCGACTGGTGAGCACCCGCTCGATCTCCGACCAGGTCCGCGGTCCGCTATCCCAACCCACACCGACAGGCTATTCGAACATCTGTTCTAAGGCCAGGTGGGCCCCGTCCGCGACGGAACATCGAGTCCGGATTTTTCGTCGAACGCCTCGCCGGTCGGACTCTCCGAGGCGGAACTCGACCGCCCGAACTCCGCGGCGCAGATTGCGAGAACGCTGGCGCAATCTGCGAGTGGCCTGGCTCATCAACGGTCGTATCTTGATGGGAAAGGAGCCCCGCGCCTCCTGGAGATCCGGGGCTGGCGATGGCCCCACAACCTTGAGGAACGCGATGAGTTGGTCGACGAAGAACATCCCTGATCTGCACGGCAAGGTCGCCGTGGTCACCGGCGCCAACGGCGGGCTGGGGCTCGCATCGGCCAAGGCGCTGGCCGGTCACGGCGCCCATGTGGTGATGGCGGTCCGAAACCAGGCCAAGGCGGCCAAGGCTCACGCCGAGATCCTCGCCGACCACCCGCAGGCGGCACCGGAGATCGTCGAACTCGACCTCGGCTCGCTGGCCTCGGTCAAGACCGCCGCCGGGGCGATCGCCGCCAAACACGACCACATCGACATCCTGATGTGCAACGCCGGGGTGATGGCAATGCCTCAGGGCACGACCGAGGACGGCTTTGACACCCAGATGGGCATCAATGTGTTGGGCCACTGGGCCCTGCTGTCGTACCTGCTGCCCATCGTGGTCGCCACCCCCGTCGCTCGGGTTGTGACGATGTCGAGCACCGCGCAACACGTGGGCCGTGCCATCAACCCGGCCGACCCGCATATGCGGGAGAACTTCGGCGCATGGCGCATGTACGGCCAATCCAAACTCGCCATGCGCCACCTCGCTGTCGGCCTGCAAGCGCAGTTCGAACGGGCCGGGGTCGATGCGAAAGCACTGTCGGCTCAACCAGGAATGACGAACTCGGATCTGCAGACCACGACCCTCGTCCAGGGCGAACCCGGCCCGCTCGGCGCGTTCTTCGAGTGGCAGGTGGAGAAGATGGGGATGTCGACCGACCGCGGCGCGCTGAGCCAGTTACGGGCGGCCACCGACCCGAAAGCGCCCGGCGGCGGGTTCTACGGACCGCTCTGGGTGACCAACGGCCGACCGGTCCTCAAACCGCTGATCCGGCCCGGCAGCGATGCCGCCGTCGCAACACTGTGGCAGGTCGCCGAGCGCGAGACCGGATTGAAGGTCGACGTCAGCGCAGCCCTGGCCAAGCCGTGAGCGAGGCGGTCGCGCCGTTTCGGGTCTCG
This sequence comes from Actinomycetes bacterium, assembly GCA_022600695.1. GTDB lineage: Bacteria > Actinomycetota > Actinomycetes > Mycobacteriales > Mycobacteriaceae > Mycobacterium. The sequence continues at coordinate 2,233 of JAHZJY010000216.1, forward strand.
GGGCCGTTCGTGCGGGTGATGCTCGCCGAACTCGGCGTTCGGGCAGCGGACCTCCTACGGGAGGCGGGCCTCCCCGGTGATCTGACCAGCCGCGACGAGGTGGTGTTGCCGCCCTGCCAGTACTACGCCTTCTTCGATGCGCTCGACCGACTTGTCGGTAACCGAGATCTCGGGATCGCCATCGCCGACAAGCTCAGCCCGCAGGTCTTCGATCCGCCGATCTTCGCCGCGATGTGCAGCCCCAACCTGCACACCGCGGCCGAGCGGATCGCTCTTCACAAGCGGCTGCTCGGCCCGCTGCGGTTGAACGTCGCACTCGACACCGACGGCTTGGACGTCGAGATCAGATGGCCGGCGGGGGATCCTCCGCCGGCGGTCCTGCCCGGCGTTGAAGTGGCGGTCTGGGTGGCCCTGGCCCGGCTCGGCACCCGGACCGGCGTCGTACCGCAGCGCGTCGTGGTGCCCCAACCGCCGAAGGACCTCGTCGCCGCCGAACGGTGGTTCCGCACCCGGGTCGAACGTGGCGACCGGACACTGGTGCGATTCTCTCGACGGGATGCGAACCGGGCGTTCCTGACGGCCAATGCCGGTATGTGGGAATTCTTCGAACCGGAACTCAGGCGCCGCCTGGAGGATCACGGCGGTGACGCCACGTTGGCCTCCAAGGTCCGCGCGGCTCTGATCGAACTCCTGCCCGCCGGCTCCGGCTCGACCCAATGGGTCGCCCGACACCTCGGCATCAGCACCCGCACGCTTCAGCGCCGCCTGGGGGCAGAGGGGGTTACCTTCCAGCAGCTTCTTGCCGACTTACGCGGACAACTCGCCCACCACTACCTGACGCAGTCTTCGTATTCCCTCACCGAGATCGCATTCCTGCTCGGGTACGACAACCCGAACTCCTTTCACCGCGCGTTCACCCAATGGACGGGTCACACGCCGCTCGCCGTCAGAGGCGCCGCAGACTCCTGACGGCCACCCCCCGGGGCACCGTCGACCCGCGAGACGAGCTAGCCCGGGGCTAAGCTCACCGGTGTGACCCAGCATCCCGCCGAGCCGCATATCGGTTCCCTGAACGACAAACTCAACTGGTTGCGAGCCGGGGTGCTCGGCGCCAACGACGGCATCGTGTCGGTCGCCGGCATCGTGATCGGAGTGGCCGCCGCAACGGTCGACCGCGGACACATCCTGACCGCCGGGATCGCCGGGCTCACCGCCGGCGCGCTGTCGATGGCGCTCGGCGAATACGTCTCGGTCAGCACCCAGCGCGACACCGAGCGGGCACTGCTGGCCAAGGAGCGCAAAGAGCTCTCCGAGGAACCCGAGGCCGAGTTCGACGAGTTGGTGGGGCTCTACGAGGCCAAGGGGCTTTCGCCGGAAACCGCCCGCTCCGTGGCCGAGGAACTGACCGAGCACGACGTCTTCGCCGCGCATATCGACATCGAGCTGGGGATCGACCCGGACGGGCTCACCAACCCCTGGCATGCCGCGATCTCCTCGGCGGTGTCGTTCACCCTTGGGGCGCTGCTGCCCCTGCTGGCCATCCTGTTGCCGCCGCCGTCGGCGCGCATCCCGATCACCTTCGTCGCGGTCCTGTTCGCCCTGGGCGTCACCGGCTGGATCAGCGCCCGCCTCGGTGGCGCCGACCCGGTGCGCGCGACGCAGCGGGTGCTGATCGGCGGCGCCCTGGCGATGGCGGTCACCTACGCCATCGGCCGGCTCGTCGGCGGGGTCGTCTGAGTCGCAGGCCGACGCTCGAGCTTCAGCCGCTGTATTCGGCGACGCCGTCGTCAAGCACTACCCCGGGCCGACGAAACCGTAGGTGCACAGCCCGTGCAGGATCGGTATTGGCAAGCCCGCCATCTTGCGGGCGAACCAAGGATCGCTGTGCAGCGGGTTGCGGTCCCGGGGTTGCCGCTCCTGTCGTCCGGGGATCTCGTCCGGGGATTTCCGCGGTGCACCGGACCGAAATGGTGCACTCAGCCGAATTCTCCCCCGCAGCAGCGCCGGAGAGTGCAGGCTGTCGGTATGTACGTTTTTCGCTCTCGAAGAGTCGCCGTGGTGATATCGGCGTTGTCGGCGGTCATGATGCTTGCCGGCTGCGGCGGCCAGTCCGCACCGGATCTGCGCAACGTCACGCTCACCCTGGTTCGGCACGGCGAGTCGGAAGCCGATGTCGAAAAGATCGCGTCCACCAACGTGCCCGGTACGCCGCTGACCGAAGTCGGCAGGGGGCAGGCGGATTCGCTGGCAAACCGGTTGTCGGGCAATGACTACGACGGTGTGTTCGCCTCCCAGATGATCCGCACCGAGCAGACCGCGGAGCCGATGGCGAAAGCGCTGGACGAGCAGGTGACGGTGCTGCCCGGCCTCGACGACATCCCTGCCGGGTTCTTCGAGGGCGTCCCGATGTCGGATACTTCCGGCGCCTATCTGCTGGGCCCGGAGGGCTGGATCAACGGTGACCGGAGGTTCGGCATCCCGGGGTCGGTGAACGGCGATCAGTTCAACGACGATTTCACCGGCGCGGTGCAGAAGATGTACGACAGCGGCTCCGATAAGCCGATCGCCTTCTCCAGCGGCCTGTCGATCATGATCTGGACGCTGATGAACGCCCGCAACGGCAAGCCGACCCTGTTGACCGACCACCCACTGCCCAACGTCGGGCGGGTGGTCGTCACCGGAAACCCGGTCACCGGGTGGGTCCTTCAGGAGTGGGACGGCATCACCAACTTCTCGATCGACGCGGATTGAGCCCGGATGCACGTATCGCGATGCCCTTGCGGGTGCGCTATGTCGAGTGCGATATGCAGGGACGGGCCTTCAACGGGCACTACCTGACCTGGGTGGACATGGCACACACCGAGGCACTTCGCACCCTGACCGGCGGCTATCAAGCGCTGGTCGAGCGCGGTATCGACTTCGTCGTGGTGGCCGCCGAGGTCCAGTTCCGCCGGCCGGCACGGTTCGACGATGAGTTGGTGATCACCGTGGTGATCGAGCCACCGGTCCGCACATCGCTACGCAGCCGGTACCGCATCGAACGCGGCGCCGAACTGATCGCCGAGGCGGCGCTGACCCACGTCTGCGTGGAGGCGAAGACCTTCGAGAAGATGCCCTGGCCGGACTGGTTCCGCGATCGGCTGACTCACTCGTAGACCCCTTCCAGGTACCACCGCCGCTGCCGGTAACACAGCAGCAGCGCGATACCGGACACCAGCACCTGGGCCCGGGCGGTGCGCCCCGGCCCGGACTGTTCCCACCACCGCTCGTCCACCGGCCACGGGCCGGTCCACCACTGCAGCCCACCGCGGTAAACCGGGCCGTCCAGCCGGGCCGGCTCGGCGCTGAACATACCGCGGGCAGTCACCCGCACCGGGTCGCCATGGGCGTCGAGCACGTCCACCGTGTTATCTCCGGAGTCGTTCTCCCCCAGCACCGTTGGCGCGGGCTCCGGAAGCTGACCGGGCCAGGGCCGGTCCGGGGCGGCGCGGGGCACCTGTTCGTCGCCGAGCGAAGTCAGGGTTATCCGTTCGGCAGGTCCGCGTCCACCGCTGAGTATCGGTACCTGGACCGCCTCCTGACCCAGCAGCCCCTGCACCCGGATCAGTGCCCGGTGGGCCCGCAGTCGGCTGTCGGAGCCGAGGCCGCCCCACAGCGGCAACTGAAGTGCCTCGGCGGACACCACTTCCACCGGCTGCAGCCGCAGCGTGATCACCGGACCGGTGAGGCCACCCTCGCCGGCGAGCCTGCGGGAGGTCAGCCAGCCGTCGAGTTGCCAGCGCACCCGGTCGGCGGTGGCGTCCTCGGTCAGCGGCTCGGCGCACCGCCACACCCGGCTCAGCTCGCCGCCGTCGGCGGTGACCGCGTGGATCGCCAGTCGGGTGCATCCGGCCCCGGCATCCTCGAGGCCGCGGTGCAGGGTGGCGGCCAGCGTCCGGCCGGCAAACGCGGCGGCATCGACCCGCTCGATCGGTGGGTCGCAGTGCAGCACCGCCTCGAGTTCCGGCGCCAGCTCCCGTCCGCACGGTCCGCGGGCCGCCTCGCCGCAGGCGAACCGGTGCGCCGCCACCGCATCGGCGCCGAACCGCGAGGCCACATCATTGCGGGGTAACGCGGCGAACTCGCCGATGCTACGGATCCCTAAGCGCCACAGGAGATCCGAGAGTTCGGCACGATCGGGAGGAGATAGGCTCGGCTCGGCCGACAGCTGCCGAATCGACAGCCCGGATAAGAACTCGGCATCTCCGCCGGGCTGCACCACCCGGCCGGCCCGGGCGGCGAAGACGGCGGTGGCCAACTGGTCGGCGATACCCGCCTGACATTCGGCGCCGGCAGCGGCGACGGCATCGACCAGCCGCTCGGCGGCGCCCTGCTCGGAACCGAAGTAGCGGGCCGCACCGCGGGCCGGCAACACCAGCAGCCCCGGCCGCAGTACCTCGGCGCGGGGCACCACATCGTCCACCGCCGCAACCACCCCCTCGAAGAACCGGGCGTCCCGGGCCGGGTCGGCAATGGCGATCTGTACCCGCGGGCAGCGCGCCTGGGCCTCACGCCGCCGCAGACCACGCCGCACCCCGGCCTCGCGAGCCGCCGCCGAGCAGGCCACCACCCGGTTGGCGCAGGTGACCGCGATCGGGTCGGTGGGCGCCAGTCCGGCTGCCGCCGCCGCCGCGACGGCCGGCCAGTCCATGCACCAGATCGCCAACGCCCGTGCGGTCACGGCCGGCCGCGGGCCCGGACTGACAGTCGCACCCCGCCGATACGGCCGCAGCCCGCCACCGGGACCCCGGCGGTGCCCGCGGTGATCTCGTAACCGCGCACCCGGGCCTCTATTCGCATCGAAGCACCCGGCCAGTCTCCGCCGGTGACCAGCAGGGCGCAGCCCCGCTGCCGGGCGCGGGCCACCACCACCCGGATCCGGGGGGGCGGTACGCGGCGCCCGGCCAGTCCGAGTAGCACCAGATCCATCCCGTCCATGAGCACCGCAGCCACCTCGATCGGATCGGAACCGGGTTGCGGGATGACCGCCAGCCGACTGAGATCCGCCCCCATCTCGGCAGCGGCCAGCAACCCGAAGTCCGGCAGCCCGACGATGGCCACGTGACCGCCGGCGGCACTGACCGCGGCTACCATCCCCACCGATAGCGACCGGGCCCCCGACAACACCGCCACCGCTCCCCTCGGCAACCCGCCTGGAAGCGCCGCAGCCAGCGATTCCGGAACCGGCAGCAAAGTTTCGGAGGGCGGCAGCGGTCCGTCGACGGGCTCAGCGGACCGCCACCGGACACCCACCTTCGGCGATACCGCCGCCATCTGACGCCGCAGCTGTTCCAGCTGTTCAGCGCGGTCGGGCTGCCGGTTCCCCAGAGCGATCGCCGCCGCCATCGGCTACCTCCGGGAGTGATCGACGTCAGCTATTTTCGAATATATGTTCGATGCAATCAGTAAACACCGGCCCGGCGATACCCGTCAAGAGGTCTGACGGGTGAGAACGGTGAACAGTCACTCCCACTCGATGGTGCCCGGCGGCTTGCTGGTCACATCCAGCACCACCCGGTTCACCTCAGGCACCTCATTGGTGATCCGGGTGGAGATACGCTCCAGCACGTCATAGGGCACCCGAGTCCAGTCGGCCGTCATGGCGTCCTCACTGGAGACCGGACGCAGCACGATCGGATGGCCATAGGTGCGGTCGTCACCCTGGACGCCAACCGAGCGGATATCGGCGAGTAGCACCACCGGACACTGCCAGATCTGCTGATCCAGCCCGGCCGAGGTCAGTTCCTCGCGTGCGATCAGGTCGGCCCGACGCAGTGTCTCGAGCCGATCGGCGGTCACTTCACCGACGATCCGGATACCCAGCCCCGGACCCGGGAAAGGTTGGCGCGCAACGATGTCCTCCGGCAAGCCGAGTTCTCGCCCGACCGCCCGAACCTCGTCCTTGAACAGCAGCCGCAACGGCTCGACGAGGCTGAACTTCAGATCCGGCGGCAGGCCACCGACGTTGTGATGGCTCTTGATACTGGCCGTCCCGGTCCCGCCGCCGGACTCGACGACGTCCGGGTAAAGAGTGCCCTGGACCAGGAACTCGATACGCTCATCGGCCAGATCCCGCACCGCACCCTCGAACGCCCGGATGAATTCGCGGCCGATGATCTTGCGCTTACCCTCCGGATTGGACACCCCGGACAGCGCCTCCAGGAACCGGGCCTCGGCGTCGACGGTGACCAGCCGGGCACCGGTCGCGGCGACGAAATCGCGTTGCACCTGATCGCGTTCTCCGGCCCGCAGCAGGCCGTGGTCGACGAAGACACATGTCAGCCGGTCGCCGATGGCCCGCTGGACCAGTGCGGCGGCCACCGCGGAGTCCACTCCCCCGGACAAACCGCAGATCGCGCGCCCGTCGCCGATCTGCTCGCGCACCCGATCGATGAGGCTCCCGGCGATATTGGCCGGCGTCCACGACGGGGCGATACCGGCGAATTCGTGCAGGAAGCGGGTGAGCACCTGCTGACCGTGCGGGGTGTGGATCACCTCGGGGTGGTACTGCACCCCGGCCAGCCCGCGGGCGCGGTCCTCGAAGGCCGCCACCGGCGCACCCGCACTGGAAGCCACCACCGCGAACCCGGCCGGGGCGGCGGTCACCGCATCCCCGTGGCTCATCCACACCGGCTGCACCCCGGGAAGCCCGGCATGAAGTTCGCCGCCGAGCGCGCTCAGGTCGGTCCGGCCGTATTCGCTGGTACCGGTGCGCTCGACGGTGCCGCCCAGAGCCTGGGCCATGGCCTGAAATCCGTAGCAGATACCGAACACCGGCACGCCGAGGTCGAAGACACCCGGGTCGAGTTGCGGGGCACCCTCGGCGTACACGCTGGCCGGGCCCCCGGACAGCACGATCGCCCGGGGCTCGGCGGCCTTGATCTCCTCGATGGTGGCGGTATGGGGAATCACCTCGGAAAACACCCGGGCTTCCCGGACCCGCCGGGCGATCAGTTGCGCGTACTGAGCACCGAAGTCGACCACCAGAACCGGCCGCGCTGCAGAATCCACCGGCACAGTCTAAGACCGGCGGCAATCAGGCAGAACTGACCGGGATGATCGGCAGGTTGCGCAGCCCACCCGGCGCCGTCGGCGGCACCACCGGGTGCTTCGGCTCGATCGGCGCGAGCCGCCGGTAGGGCTCACCCTGGGATGGACGCTGGTCCTGCTCGCCCTTGTTGGGCCATAGCGCGGCGGCCCGTTCGGCCTGGGCGGTGATGGACAGCGACGGATTGACCCCCAGATTGGCCGAGATCGCCGCACCGTCGGCGACGTACAGGGTGGGATGGCCGTACACCCGGTGGTAGGGGTCGATGACGCCGGTCTCGGCGCTGTCGCCGATAGCGGCGCCGCCGAGGAAGTGCGCCGTCAGTGGGATGTTGAACAGCTCGCCCCAGGTGCCGCCGGCGACGCCGTCGATCTTCTTCGCGATCCGCCGGGTCACCTCGTTGCCGACCGGGATCCAGGTCGGGTTCGGCTCGCCGTGGCCCTGCTTGCTGGTCATCCGGCGGCCCAGCGGGCCCCGCGTGGTGTAGGTGGTGATCGAGTTGTCGAGGTGCTGCATCACCAGCGAGATCATCGTGCGCTCGCTCCACCGGCGCGGGCTGAGCATCCGCAGCAGGGCGCGCGGATCCTTTCTGGCGTTGTGCAGCAACTGCTTCCAGCGCGGCACGTCAGAGCCGCCGGGCCCGGGCCCGTCCGTCATCAGGGTCTGCAGCAGACCCATCGCGTTGGAACCCTTGCCGTAGCGGCACGGTTCGATATGGGTGTCCGGAGTCGGATGGATCGACGAGGTGATCGCCACCCCGTGAGTGAGGTCCAGATCA
>JAHZJY010000217.1 GCA_022600695.1 Actinomycetes bacterium
GTGTCGGCCGAACGGAAGCGGGGATGGCTCGATCCGGCGGGCCAGCAGGGTCCCGAAAAGGTTGCGGTGGAAGCGCTTCACTCCGTCGAGGTCGATCGGGTGCTCGTAGATCCACAGCGCCTGCATGACGGCTTCGTGGCCAGCCCCGCGCAGCGCCAGGAAAAGCGCCTGGTCCGGGTAGGGCAGCACATTATCCGAGTGGGCAGCATCGCCGCGGATCGAGACGGTCAAACCGACACCCTGGGTATCCGCGGGGATGACACCGAATCGGCGCGGCCCTCTGCGGCCCGCAAAAAGACCACCTTCATCATTTCGACGTACTGGGCCACCGACTCGCGGGCGATCGCGTTGTCCGGATAAGCCACCGTGATGGTGGTGCCGGTGTCGCGGCGATTAACCCACATGCCGATCTGGTTGGCCGCCCCGAGATCGGTGTAGAGGGTGCCGTTGCGGTCCTGCCACTGACCCATGACCACCGGGTTCAGCGGCGGCAGGCCGATATCGAGATAGGACAGCATCGGCACTCCCGGGCCGGGTTCACCGATATCCGGAACCGACTCGGCCAGCTCGAACACCCGCTCAATGGGAACGTGCGCCAGATGCATACCGGAGTCGAAGGAGGCCTGGGCCGCCCGGGCCACTTGATTGAATGACATCTGCTGCACCGGAACCGAAATCGGCACGATACCGGTGAACCAACCGGTGGTCATGAACTCCGCGGGCGTACGGGTCGTTGTCGGCGTGATGACGTTGTAGGTATCGATACCGGTCAACTCACGCTCGGCGATCGCCGCGCAGGCGAACACACCGCCGATGAACCGCACCCCGGCCGCGGCACACACCGCCTCGAAACGGTCGCTGTCGTGGCCGTCGACCAAGTTCACGGTGATCAGGTCCCCGGTGCATGGAATGTCCGGATCGCCCAGCGGCAGCGGGAACGTCGGCAGGGTGCCGCCATTGCCCCTCAGGAACGTGAGCCATTCGAGGACCTCGGGGGATTCCAGGGTCAGAGCCGAGGTGTATTCGCGTTGCCGGGTGCAGTAGTCGAGATAGCGGCCGGTCTCCGGCAGCTTGATCGGGGCGCCGCCCTCGACCAGTGCCGCGTAGTTCATGTGCATCTCGACGAACAACCCGACCATGAACATGGCGTCGGCATGGACATGGTCGATGCTCGCGTAGAAGGTGAAGTGGTCGGCCCGTTGGATCACGCCGAACCGGAAGCAGTCCCACTGCAGCGGGCTGGGGGTGTCGAGGATGTGCTGACGCCACTGCGCCGCGTTCATCTCGCCACTCCTGGTCGCGACAAACTGGATATCGGCCGGGTTCGCCACCGTGTGCCGGATGACGTTGTCCTGCTCGTCGATCTCGAACCAGCTGTGGTACGTGTCGTGACGGCGCAGATAGGAGTTGATGACATAGGTCATCGCCCGGACGTCACAGCGCCCCGGAATGTTCCACGACGGGATCAGCAGACGCGCCATTTCGAGGCCGTTAGCCGAATGGGCACGGTAGGTCCGGATGTGTTGTTCCTGCTGGTAGCTGGCCGGCACGGCACTGGCCGGCGCCTTGGCCACCTTGGCCAGGCAGCCCGGCGACGGGCCCCATGACACCACGGAGCCCGGCGCGTCCACCCAGTCATGGATTGCCGTTAGCGCAACCACTCAGTCCGCTCCCTATCCGATCCCGTCAGGCCACCTCAGCGGGCTGATGTGAGCACACCAGCCAGCGTCTCGCACAGGCCCTCGGCCAGCGCCCGAACGGTAGTGATGTCCATGGATCGGACACGGATACCCGTCTCAGTCTCGATCCGGGTGCGCAGCTCAAGGTTGCCCAGCGAATCCAAACCATACTCCGAGATCGGTCGGTCCGGGTCGATCGACCTGCGCAGGATCAGGCCGAGTTGTTCAGCCACCAGGCGCCGGACCCGGGTGGGCCACTCCTCCCGTGGCAGCGACTGCAGTTCAGAGCGGAAACTGCTGGTGTCGGCCGAGCGGTCCGCACTGGATGCGAACGCCTCGGCGAACGGGCTGCGTGCGGCCAGGTCGGTCAACCACGGCGTGCCGATCACCGGTGCGTAGCCGGTGTGCGCGCGGTTATGGCGCAGCACTGCCTCGAACGCGTAGGCGCCCTCCTCGGGGCCGATCATGGCGGTGTCGCCGGAGGCGGCGAGGTGACGGCCGGCACCGATCTCGTCCCAGGCCGCCCAGGCGATAGCGGTCGCGGGCAGACTTTGGGCGCGGCGCCACTGGGTGAAGGCGTCCAGCCAGCTGTTCGCCGCGGCATAGGCGCCCTGGCCCGGCGAGCCGAGCAGCGCCGCCGCCGAGGAGAACGAACAGAACCAGTCCAGCGGCTGGGTGGTGGTCGCACGGTGCAGATGCCAGGCGCCGTACACCTTCGGCGCCCAGTCCCGCTCGACCAGCTCGTCGGTGATATTGGCTAAAATCGCGTCCTCCACCACCGCGGCCGCATGCAGAACGCCGCGCACCGGCAGACCGCTGGCGGTGGCCTCGGCCACCAACCGGTCGACCGTTTCAGCTTGGGAGATATCGCCGCTGACGACCTCGATTTCAGTTCCCCCGGCGCGCATGCGCTCGATCTCCTCCACTGCCTCGGGATTGGGCACCGAACGTGAATTCAGCACGATCCGCCCGCAGCCCGCCGCCGACATCTTGGCGGCCAGGAACAACCCGAGACCGCCGAGTCCGCCGGTGACGATGTAGGAGCCATCAGCCCTGAACACGGGGGCCTGCTCCGGCGGGACGGCCACCTGGCTGTGACCGACGCGAGGGACCGACAGCAGCAGCTTGCCGGTGTGCTCGGCCGCACCCATCACCCGGATGGCAGTGGCGGCCTCGGCCAGCGGGTAGTGCGTCGTCTCCGGCTGCGGCAGCACCCCGTCGGCGGTCAGCCGGTACACCGTGTCGAGCAGCTCACGAATCTGAGCCGGATGCGTCTTACACATCAGGGCCAGATCGACACCATAGAACGACAGGTTGCGACGGAACGGGAACAAACCCATCCGCGTGTCGCCGTAGATGTCCTTCTTCCCGATCTCGACGAACCGGCCGCCGAAGGCCAACAGTTCCACACCGGCCCGCTGAGCCGCACCGGTGAGCGAGTTCAGCACGATATCGACGCCGTATCCGTCGGTGTGTTCACGGATCTGCTCGGCGAACGCCGTGCTCCGGGAGTCATAGACCCGGTCGATACCCATCCGGCGCAGCATGTCGCGGCGGTCGCTGGTGCCCGCGGTGGCGTAAATCTCGGCGCCGGCCAACCGGGCGATCGCGATCGCGGCCTGGCCGACACCGCCCGTGGCGGAATGGATCAGCACCTTGTCTCCGGCCCGGATGCGGGCCAGATCCTGCAGGCCGTACCAGGCGGTGGCGGCAGCGGTGGACACCGCAGCGGCCTGATCGTCGCGCAGTCCGGTAGGCAGCGTCACAGCCACATCGGCGTCGCAGGTCAGGAAGGTGCTCCAGCAGCCGTTGGGCGACATACCGCCCACGTGGTCGCCGACGCGGTGGCTGGTGACCTCCGGCCCGAGCGCGGTGACCACGCCGGCAAAGTCGACACCAAGCTGCGGGTTACCGTCGAAACTCGGATAGCGGCCCATGGCGACCAGCACGTCGGCGAAGTTCAGGCTGGATGCGGTGACGGCCACTTCGATCTGTCCGGGCCCCGGGGCCACCCGCTCGAAGGCGGTCAATTCCAAGGTCTGCAGATCGCCGGGAGTCCGGATCTCCAGCCGCATACCCTCCCGCTGGTGGTCGACGACGGTGGTGTGGCGCTCCTCGGGCCGCAGCGGGCTCGGGTACAGGTGTGCGGTGAACCACTCCGCGTTGCGGAAAGCGGTCTCATCATGCTCGGATCCCAGCAGCAGTTGCTGGGCGACAAACTTGCCCTCGGTCTGCTCGTCGACGTCGATCTGGGTCGGCCGCAGCTGCGGATGTTCGGCGCCGATGACCCGAAGCAGTCCGCGTAGGCCGGCTTGCTCGAGGTTGGGTCGCTCGTCCGGCAGGACGGTCTGGGCCCCGCGGGTGACGACGTACAGACGCGGCGGGTCGCCGGCCAACTCGGGCAGATCGCGCACGATTCGCACCAGGTGCCGGACGTGATCGCCGCCGCGGGCGGCCAGCTGCTCCTTCGGGCACCCGTTTCGCGGAGCCTGCACCAGGGCCACATTGCTGAAACCGACCTCACCGAAATACGCCGCCAGCCGCTGGGCGTTGGCCTCGTGATCGGCGTGCTGCGGCCAGGACATCGTGGTCACATCCGCGCCCTTGAGCTTGAGCGCGTCGGCGAGCTCGGAGACCAGGATGTCGCTGGTGTCCGCCGCGCTGACCAGCAGCCAGGTGCCGGCACTGAAGTGGTTGGCCGGCACCGGGAGTTCCTGCTTTCGCCACTCGACGGCCAGCAACCGCTCGTTGAGCAGACGGTCGCCCTCCGAGCCGCCGGCGCCCATCGACAATCCCTCGACAGCCAGCAGAACGGTGCCGTGCTCGTCCATCAGATCGATATCGGCCTCAACACCTGATCCGTCCAGCGAGACGATGCGGGTCAGGCAGTACCGGGCCTTGTTCACTTGACCGTGGGCACGCAGCCGACGTACGCCGAGCGGCAGCAGCAGCCCGCCGGTACCGCTGTTCTGCACACCGGGATGAGCAGCGACTGACTGGAAGCAGGCGTCGAGCAGTGCGGGGTGCACTCCGTAGGCACCGCGCTGGCCCCGGATCACGCTCGGCAGGCCGATCTCGGCCAGCACCGTCTCGCCGGCGGCGTCGCCCGCGTTGACGGCGACCAGCGCCGTGAACGCCGGTCCGAACTGCACACCACGGGTA
>JAHZJY010000218.1 GCA_022600695.1 Actinomycetes bacterium
CACTGTCTGGCCACTTTCTGCGGGTCGCGGCGGTTCGCCGCGCCGTTACCCGGCCCCGGGTCGGATAACCTAGGCGCCGATGACCACCACCGATTCTCGGGCCTCCGGCACCGATTCCCGCTTCGATCTGTTCATCGTCGGCTCCGGCTTTTTCGGCCTGACGATCGCCGAGCGGGCGGCCAGCCAGCTGGGCAAGCGTGTCCTGGTGGTGGAGCGCCGCCCGCATATCGGGGGTAACGCCTACTCCGAGGCCGAACCGCGGACCGGTATCGAGATCCATCGTTACGGCGCACACCTGTTCCACACCTCCAACACCCGGGTGTGGAACTACGCGCGGCAGTTCACCGACTTCACCGACTATCAGCACCGGGTATTCGCCATGCACGACGGGCAGGCCTACCAGTTCCCGATGGGGCTGGGTCTGGTCGCCCAGTTCTTCGGCCGCTTTTACGGCCCGGAGGAGGCCCGTGCGCTGATCGCCGAGCAGGCCGCCGAGATGGATACCGCCGCCGCGGCGAACCTGGAGGAAAAGGCCATCTCGCTGATCGGCCGGCCCCTGTATGAGGCGTTCGTCAAGGGTTACACCGCCAAACAGTGGCAGACCGATCCGAAGGAACTGCCGGCCTCGACCATCAGCCGGCTGCCGGTCCGCTACACCTTCGACAACCGCTACTTCAACGACACCTATGAGGGGCTGCCGATCGACGGCTACACCGCGTGGCTGGAGAACATGGCGGCCGACGACCGTATCGAGGTGCGGTTGGACACCGACTGGTTCGACGTCCGCGACGAGTTGCGCAAAGAGTCGCCGCGGGCCCCCGTCGTCTACACCGGCCCGCTGGACCGCTACTTCGACTACGCCGACGGACGGCTCGGCTGGCGGACCCTGGACTTCGAGCTGGAAGTGCTGGAATGCGGCGACTTTCAGGGCACACCGGTGATGAACTACAACGACCCCGATGTTCCCTACACCCGCATCCACGAGTTCCGGCACTTCCATCCGGAGCGCGACTACCCCGCCGACAAAACCGTCATCATGCGCGAGTTCTCCCGGTTCGCGGAGCAGGACGACGAGCCGTACTACCCGAGCAACACCGAGTCTGATCGGGCGATGCTGGCCTCCTACCGGGCACGCGGCCGAGCGGAGACGGCCGCAGCAGCCGTTCTGTTCGGTGGCCGGCTCGGCACGTATCAGTATCTGGACATGCACATGGCGATCGCGAGCGCGTTGAACATGTATGACAACGTTCTGGCTCCGCACCTGCGCGACGGTATGCCGCTGACCTCCGACGGCACTGACGAAAGCAGCACAGGATGAGTGAAATACCCTCCGGCCCGGTGACTTCCGATGAATCCCGTGCGGTCAGCCTACTCGCCCGGGTGATCCTGCCGCGTCCCGGTGAACCACTCGACGTACGCAAGCTCTATATCGAGGAGTCCGATACCAACGCCCGCCGCGCCCACGCTGCCACCCGCACCGCCCTGCAGATCGGCGAAGAGTCCGAGGTGTCCTTCGCCACCTATTTCAATGCCTTCCCGGCCAGCTACTGGCGCCGCTGGTCGACGCTGAAATCGGTAGTGCTGCGGGTTGAACTCACCGGCGCCGCGCGGGTGGACGTCTATCGCTCGAAAGCTACCGGCGCGCGGATCAGCGTGGGTGGCGCGCAGATCGTCAGCGGCGAATCCAGTTCGGCAGCTGCGGAATTCGAGATCGATCTGGAGCCGTTCGAGGACGGCGGTTGGATTTGGTTCGATATCACCACCAACACCAAGTGCACCATGCACAGCGCGGCCTGGTACGCGACGGACGCGGCCCCGGGGCGAGCCGATATCGCGGTCGGGATTCCTACCTTCAACCGGCCGGCGGACTGCGTGAATGCGCTGCGGGCACTGACCTCGGACCCCCTGGTGGACGAGGTGATCGGGGCCGTCATCGTCGTCGACCAGGGCGCCGACAAGGCGGTGGCGCATCCGGAATTCACCGATGCGGCGGCCCCCCTGGGTGGACGGTTGTCGATTCACAACCAACCCAACCTGGGTGGTTCGGGCGGTTACAGCCGGGTGATGCTGGAGGCGCTACGCAATACCGTCTGCGAACAGATTCTGTTCATGGACGACGATATTCGCATCGAGCCGGATTCGATCCTGCGGGCGCTGGCGCTGAACCGTTTTGCCAAGACGCCCACGCTGATCGGCGGCCAGATGCTCAACCTGCAGGAGCCATCGCACCTGCACGTCATGGGCGAGGTGGTCAACCGCGCCGACTTCATGTGGACCAACGCCCCGTTCACCGAATATGACCATGATTTCGCCAAGTATCCGCTGGCCGGAGATGATGAGGACGGGCACAGCAAGTTGTTGCACCGGCGTATCGACGTCGACTACAACGGCTGGTGGATGTGCATGATCCCGCGCCGGGTCGCCGAAGAACTCGGCCAGCCGCTTCCGCTGTTCATCAAGTGGGACGATGCCGATTACGGGTTGCGGGCCGGTGAACACGGCTACCCGACGGTGACGATGCCGGGCACGGCTATCTGGCATATGGCCTGGAGCGACAAGGACGATGCCATCGACTGGCAGGCCTACTTCCATTTACGCAATCGACTGGTGGTTTCGGCGCTGCACTGGGATGCGCCGGTGGGCGGCCTGATCAAGAGCTCCATCAAGGCTACGGTGAAGCACCTTCTGTGCCTTGAATATTCGACTGTGGCGATCCAGAACAAGGCGATCGACGATTTCCTGGCCGGTCCGGAGCACATCTTCTCGATCCTGGAGTCGGCGTTGCCCGAGGTGCGCGCGCTGCGTCAGCAGTACCCCGACGCCGTGGTGCTGCCCGGTGCGACCGCCCTGCCGCCACCCAGCGGCCGCACCCGGGTGCACAGACCACCGGCGGCACTGCCCGTCGTCGGCCTGCGGTTGGTCCGCGGCCTGCTCCACCAACTCCGCGCCGCCGACCCCGACGCCCACACCCGGCCGCAGCTGAATGTGCCCACCCAGGATGCCCGGTGGTTTCTGCTGTGCAATGTCGACGGGGTGACCGTCACCACCGCCGATGGGCGCGGGGTGGTCTACCGGCAGCGCGATCGCGCGAAAATGAGCGAATTGCTCAAAGCCTCACTGCGCCAGCATGTCCGACTGGCCCGAAACTATGACCGTATGCGCAAGGTCTACCGGCGGGCGCTGCCCGAACTGTCGAGCCGGCGCAAGTGGGAGACGGTGCTGCTGGACGAATCGACGGCTCATGTCTGATCCCTCCGGGCCCGCGCCCCAGCCCACCGGCGAGGTGGCCATTCTGGTCGGCGTCCAGTCGAACCTGGCCACGCCGCCGGTGCTCACCGTGGCCCGGGCCATGTCGCACTTCGGCGAACACGCGGCCGGGTGGGCGGCACTGTCCGGCGTCGGCGCTCTGCTGGCGCCGCGCCGCCGGCGGGACTGGTTGCTGGTGGGCCTCGGCGCGGTCGCCGCGCACGCCGCCGCGATCGCGATCAAACTCGCGGTCCGCCGCCGTCGGCCGCACCACCCGGATATCGCGGTCAATGTGAGCACCCCCAGTTCGCTGAGCTTCCCGTCGGCGCACGCGACGTCCAGCACCGCCGCGGCTATGCTGCTCTGCCGGGCCGCCCGGTCGCCCCTGCCCCTGGCGGCGGTGCCGTTGATGGCGCTGTCGCGGCTGGTCCTCGGGGTGCACTACCCCAGCGATGTGCTGGCCGGGATGATCGTCGGCGCCGTCGTCGCCCGGGCGACGACACGGCTCGGTGGGGAGAAGTTCGGTGCGGAGCAGCGTGCGGCGGTCGGCAGCGGAAAGGGCGGATATGGCCACGAGTGAGGCCACGGTCACCGGCCCGCCGGGAAATCTGTTCTCCGCGATCATCAAGGCGATCCGGCCGCGACAATGGGTGAAGAACCTGCTGGTGTTCGCGGCCCCACTGGCCGCACTCGGCGGGGACGCCCACTACGACTACCGCGATGTGGTGGTCAAGGTGTCGGTGGCGTTCGTGGTGTTCTGCATGGCGGCGTCGGCGATCTATCTGGTCAACGATGCCCGCGATGTGGAGGCCGACCGCGCCCATCCCACCAAGCGGTACCGACCGATCGCGGCCGGCGTCCTCCCGGTGGGGCTGGCCTACGGGATCGCCGCTGTCCTCGGGGTCGGCTGCCTGGCGATCTCGTGGTCGCTGACACCGCAACTGGCCGTGGTGATGGCCTCCTATCTGGGCATCCAACTGGCGTACTGCTTCGGGCTCAAACACCAGCCCGTGCTGGACATCTGCATCGTGTCATCGGGTTTCCTGATCCGCGCCATCGCCGGTGGTGTGGCAGCGGGGATTCCGTTGTCCCAGTGGTTCCTGCTGGTCATGGCCTTCGGATCGCTGTTCATGGCAGCCGGCAAGCGCTATGCCGAATTACAGCTTGCCGAACGCACCGGCGCGAAGATCCGCAAGTCGCTGGAGAGCTACACCAGCACCTACCTGACCTTCGTCTGGACGCTGTCGGCGACCGCCGTCGTGCTCTGCTACGGACTGTGGGCCTTCGAGCAGGACGGCGGCGGCGGATCCTGGTACGTCATCTCGATGATCCCGTTCACCATCGCCATCCTGCGGTACGCGGTCGATGTCGACGGTGGACAGGCCGGTGAGCCCGAGGAGATCGCGCTTGGAGACCGGGTGCTGCAGTTGTTGGCCCTGGCCTGGATCGGAACCGTCATTGCCGCCGTCGCCCTCGGTTAGCGCACCGGGCGTCAGCCCGGGGGAACCCCGAACCGGCCCGGTCGCGACGGTTCCCGGCCACCGGGGGTGGTCGGCGTTCCGCTACTCGGCGTTGACCCGGATCAGCCTGTGGGCCACCGTCACGGTGGTGACGGCGCTGTGGGCGTGGGGCGCATGGCAACGCCGGTGGATCTCCGATGACGGCCTGATCGTGCTGCGCACGGTCCGTAACCTGCTGGCCGGTAACGGCCCGGTGTTCAACTCCGGGGAACGGGTCGAGTCCAACACCTCCACCGCGTGGACCTACCTGGTCTATGCGGGCAGCCTCATCGGCGGACCGCTGCGGCTGGAGTACGTGGCGCTCGCGCTGGCCCTGGTTTTCAGCATCGCCGGGGTGGCGATGGTGATCCTGGGAACGGCCCGGCTGTACGCCCCCGGCCTTCGCGACCGCCGGGCGCTGATCCTGCCGGCCGGCGTGCTGGTCTACATCGCCCTGCCTCCGGCCCGCGATTTCGCCACCTCCGGTCTGGAGAACGGCCTGGTGACCGGGTGGCTGGGCCTGCTGTGGTGGATGCTGGTCTGCTGGTCCCAGGCCGGGGAGAGGCCGGCCCGGCCCTGGTTCACAGCCTCGCTGGCCTTCGTGGCGGGCCTGAGCGTGCTGGTGCGACCGGAGTTGGCGCTGATCGGTGGACTGGCGTTGGTGATGATGCTGGTCGCCGAGCGCGGCTGGCGCCGGCGCACGCTGATCGTGGTGGCGGGCGGGCTGTTGCCGGTCGGCTACCAGATCTTCCGGATGGGCTATTACGCCCTGCTGGTGCCGCAGACCGCGATCGCCAAGGACGCATCAGGCAGCAAGTGGAGCCAGGGCTTCGTCTATCTGAACAATCTCACCGCCCCGTACGCGCTGTGGGTGCCGGCCGTTCTGTTGATCGCTCTCACCCTCCTGCTGACTCCGGTATTGCCGGCCGTTCGGCGCTACCCGGGGTGGGGCGCATCGGACGGCCCGGCCCGGCGCATCCAGAGTCCGTCGGCGGTGGTGGTGTTCATGCTCGCCAGCGGCGTGGTGCAGGCGTTGTACTGGATCCGTCAGGGCGGCGACTTCATGCACGGCAGGGTCCTGCTCGCACCGCTGTTCTGCCTCCTCGCTCCGGTCGCGGTGATCCCGGTGGTGCTCACCCGGGTCGGGAGTCGAGTGCTGGGCGGGTCGGTCGCGGCGCTGTGGCTCGCCCTCGCCGGCTGGGTGGTGTGGGCGGCCAACTCAGCCGGGATGGGTGCCGACGGCACCCGGGTGGCGTACTCCGGAATCGTCGACGAGCGCAGGTTCTACTCGCAGGCCACCGGGCACGCCCATCCGCTGACGGCGGCGGACTACCTCGACTACCCGCGCATGCGGGCGGTCATGGTGGCGCTCAACAACACTCCCGATGGCGCCCTGTTGCTACCGTCCGGCAACTACGACGTGTGGGACGTCGTTCCGGCACTGCCACCCCCGCCGCCACCGCCAGGTGTGCCGATGGACAGCTGGCGTAGTCACGTCGCCCCGCACACGGTGTTTTTCACGAACCTGGGCATGCTCGGTATGAACGTCGGACTCGATACCCGGGTGATCGACCAGATCGGACTGGCCAACCCGCTGGCGGCGCATACCGCCAGGCTGGGGGACGGCCGCATCGGCCACGATAAGAACCTCTTCCCGGACTGGGCGGTCGCCGAGGGGCCGTGGCTCAAGAACCGGCCCTGGATTCCGGAGTACCTCGACCAGGGCTGGATCGAACAGGCGGAAGTGGCGCTGACCTGTCCCCAGACCGAGGAGATGCTCAAATCCATCCGGGACCCGATGACCCGCCCCCGGTTCATCGGTAACTTCAACCGGGCATTGGAGTTCACCCGATACCGTATTGATCGGGTGCCCGAGTACGACCTGCTGCGCTGTGGACTGGCCGCGCCGCCGCCGGACACCCCGCCCTATACCGGGCTCCCGGCGACCGGCCCCTAGGAATCGGTGATCGCGTCGGCGTGGATCAGGACCAATTCCGGACCCGTGCCACGGTCTGTGTGATTCACTACGTGGCGACGAGTCTTGGGGATGAAGCCCGAGATGAGCGTGGTGAGGCGGGTACGGAGACGGTGGGTAACGGTGGGTACTGAGATGACGGTGGGCTGCGTCAAACTGTTCCGCGCCGTGGGCGCGGCGATCCTGGCGCTCGGGCTCTGGGGTGCGGCCGCGCCGACCGCCGCCGCCGCCGGACCCGAATATCTGATGGTTCCCTCGGCCGCGATGGGCCGCGATATCCCGGTGGCCTTCCAGGGCGGCGGTCCACGCGCCGTGGTGCTGCTGGACGCCTTCAACGCCGCGCCTGAGGTCAGCAACTGGGTGACGGTCGGCAACGCGATGAACGCACTCGCCGGCAGTGGGATGTCGGTGGCGGCCCCGGCCGGCGGTGCGTACAGCATGTACACCAACTGGGAGCGGGACGGCAGCAAGCAGTGGGAGACCTTCCTGGCCGACGAGCTACCGAACTGGCTGGCCGCCAACAAGGGACTCGCCCCGAACCGGCACGCGATCGTCGGCGCCGCCCAGGGCGGCACCGCCGCGCTGACCATGGCGGCCTTCCACCCGGACCGCTACAGCTACGCCGGATCACTGTCCGGGTTCCTGACCCCGTCGAACACTCAGATGAACGGGATCATCTCCACCGGCATCAATGCCAGCGGCGGCAACGTCGAGGCCATGTGGGGAGCCCCCCAGTTGGGCCGCTGGAAGTTTCGCGATCCCAACGTTCACGTCGCCCTGCTAGTGGCGAACAACACCCGGATGTGGGTGTTCAGCCCGGGAACGGTCACCTGCAGCGACCCCGCCGCGATGATCGGTGCCTGCGCGGAGGCCCAGGGCAGCAACCGCACGTTCTATGCGCACTACCGTTCCACCGGCGGCCGCAACGGGCACTTCGACTTCCCCGTCAGCGGCAACCACGACTGGGGTAACTGGGCAGGTCAACTGGGTGCGATGGCCGGTGATATCTCGGCCGCGATCGGTTGAGAGCCCGCCGGCCGCGCCGATTCGTGAACCATCCGCAACTCGACGGTGGCCTGAGCACCTCGACCGAGCCGGTACTGTGGTGCGGGTGCAATGTCCGGACCGCGGATTCTCCAGCAAAGTCGTCGGCGTGAACCGACCGCCGCTCGGTACCCCGGCGCGCCGGGTGTTACTTGCGGGATTCATGGCACCGGCGGTCTGGTTGCTCACCGGATGTGGGACCGGCGGGGACCTGATCAGTTCGGTGGCGTTGCCATCGCAGCAGACCCCCGGTTACGCCGAGGGGGTCGAGGTCGCGGCCCCACCTGCCGGCGATCGCCAATCCGGGGCGATGGCGGTGACCCCGGCCCAGCGTGAGTACCTCGACGCGCTCAACGCCTCCGGTGTGCAAACATCCAATGAGTTGCGCGCGCTGAGTATCGGTTTCTATGTCTGCCAGGCCCGGGCCGCCGGCCACAGCGACCAGGCCGTGTGGGATTCGGTGGCGCCGAAGGTGCGTAGCGATATCGCCGCCGCCCGTGCGGCATCCCCGCAGGCAACCGTGGCCCTCGAGGCGGACGCCGCGGTCGGGCACTACATCCGGTCCGCCACCCGGCTGCTCTGCTGATACATGGCCCGGAATTCGCGGACGAATGACCGGCGCCGACGGCACCGCATCCTGGCGCTGATCGCCGCAGGTGCCGTCGCCGTGGTGGTCGCGCTGGTCGTGGCGATCATCGTGGTCCTGGTTCGTCGGCCGGAACCTTCGACCACCGCCATCCCGCCGACGGCACTGCCTCCCACCAGTGCGCCGGTGATCAAGCCGCGGCCCGCCTTCCAGGACGCCGACTGTCCGGACATCAGCATGATCGCCATCCCGGGCACCTGGGAATCCTCGCCGACCGACGACCCGTTCAATCCGGGGCAGTTCCCGATCGCGCTGCTGCTCAGCGTCACCCGCCCGATCCAGGAGCAGTTCAGCAGCCAGCGCGTCGAGGTCTACACCGTTCCGTACACCGCCCAGTTCCATAACCCGCTGTCGGCGGACAATCAGATGTCCTATAACGACAGCCGGGCCGAGGGCACCGCCGCCACGGTGCGGGCCATGACCGAGATGGCCAACCGCTGCCCGCTGACCAGCTACGTCATGGTCGGGTTCTCTCAGGGGGCGGTGATCGCCGGCGATGTGGCCAGTGATATCGGCAACGGCCGCGGGCCGGTTGCCGAGGATCTGGTGCTCGGTGTCACCCTGATCGCCGATGGCCGCCGACAGCCCGGGGTCGGTC
>JAHZJY010000027.1 GCA_022600695.1 Actinomycetes bacterium
CGCCCGCACCTCGGAGGCGTGCTCCGCCGCATTCAGTGCGGCATCCTCAGAGGCCGGATCGGCGGTCAGGAAGCTGCCGCGACCGGGTTTACCGGCCGAGCCGAGCTTGTTCATCCGTTTCGGAAGTGCGGCACCCTGATACTCCAGCGGGATCGGGTGACCATGCTCGTCCACCGGCCCCAGGGGCTGGTGCAATTCGACATAGGCACCGTGCGGCAACCGTTTGATGATGCCCGTCTCGACGCCGTGTTCGAGCACCTCCCGATCGCTGCGCTGGAGACCGACAGCCCACCGGTAGGTGAAGAAGAACACCAGAGGAGGCAGCACCAGCATCCCGATTCGGCCGATCCAGGTCATCGCGTTCAGCGAGATATGGAATTTGAAGGCCAGGATATCGTTCATCGCGCTCAGCGTCAGCACCATGTAGAACGCGATGGCCATCGCGCCGATCCCGGTGCGGACCGGAGCGTCACGGGGACGCTGCAGCAGGTTGTGGTGAGCATCATCCCCGGTGAACCGCCGTTCGAGGAACGGGTAGATGATGAGGAGCAGGAACACCACCCCCAGGATCACCGCCACCCATACCGCGGACGGGACGGTGTGGTTGCCGATGTAGATCTCCCAGGGGGGGAACAACCGGATCAAGCCGTCGGTCCACATCATGTAGAAGTCCGGTTGCGAGCCGGCCGACACCTGGGAAGGTTTGTACGGCCCGAGTTGCCAGATCGGATTGATCTGGAGCAACCCGCCCATCAGGCCCAGGACGCCGACGATCATCGCGAAGAACGCACCGGACTTCACCGCGAACACCGGCATGACGCGGACGCCGACGACATTGGTCTCGGTGCGTCCCGGGCCGGGGAACTGGGTGTGCTTCTGGAACCACACCAGCGCCAGGTGAATGCCGATGAGGGCCAGCATGATCCCGGGCAGTATCAGAATGTGCAGCGCGTACAGCCTCGGGATAATAATTTCGCCGGGGAAGTCGCCGCCGAACAGTGCCCAGTGGATCCAGGTTCCGACTAGTGGCAGGCCCAGGGTGATCGAGGAGAGGGCGGCGCGGACGCCGGTACCGGAGAGCAGGTCGTCGGGTAGCGAGTAACCGAAGAAGCCCTCGAACATCGCCAGGATGAGCAGCACCGAGCCGATCATCCAGTTGGCTTCGCGGGGTCTGCGGAACGCCCCGGTGAAGAAGACGCGGGCCAGGTGCACCATGATCGACGCGGCGAACAGTAGGGCCGCCCAGTGATGGACCTGCCTGACGAACAGGCCGCCGCGTACCTCGAAGCTGATGTCCAGGGCGGTCTCGTAGGCCCGGGACATCTGGATGCCGCGCAGCGGCTGGTAGACACCGTCGTAAATGACGTGGGCCATCGACGGGTCGAAGAACAGCGTCAGGTACACCCCGGTCAGCAGCAGCACGATGAAGCTGTACAGCGCGACCTCGCCCAGCAGGAATGACCAGTGGGTGGGGAAGACCTTGTTCAGCTGCCTTCGTAGAGCTGCCGACGGGTGGTACCGCGAATCGATGTTGTCGGCAGCCTTGTCTAGGCGGTCGGCGACGCTTGTGCTCATGATCTGCGCTCCCAGAATGCCGGTCCTACGGGTTCTATGAAGTCGCCATCGGCGACTAGGTAGCCGTCCTTATCAATAGTAATGGGAAGTTGCGCCAACGCGCGTGCTGCCGGCCCGAAGATGGGCTTCGCGAAGTGCAGGGCATCGAACTGTGACTGGTGACACGGGCACAGGATGCGGTAGGTCTGCTGCTCGTACAAAGAGGATGGGCAGCCCAGGTGCGAGCACACCTTGGTGTAGGCGAACAACTCGCCGAAGTTGAAGCTCTCCTGGCCTTGTCGTTTGACGACCCTGGGCATATCGGTCGGCTTGATGCGGATCAGCATGACCGGATTTCGCACCCCGAACGAGATGTGGGTGAGCCGCTTGTAGGACTTGACGGTGGTGCCGTCGCCGTCCTCTTCCCGCCAGGGAAACACCGTCTCCATACCGCCGGCATCGATGTCCTCCGGCCGCAACCTGATGAACGGTGACTCGCCGGGCCGGCCGGTGGCGCGGCCCAGATAGATGGTCTCGCCCTTGAAGCGGGGGGTCCAGTCCGAGGTCCACAGCACCGCTTCGAGTCCGTTGGCGGTGGGCACCACGGGCTTCCACGGGTTCTTGATGATACCGCCGAGGGCAGCGATCAGGGTGCCCGCCCCGAACGCCCCGAGTCCGATGCCAGCCGCCATCCCGATCATCTTTCGGCGCTTGATCGTCGAGCTGTCGAAGGCGTCGACCAGGGTCGCCGCCGAGGTCTTGCGGTCCAATTCCGGGGACCGTCCGTCATGCCGGTCCTGGATAGAGATCTCCTCGGGGATGAACCTCTTCTGGTAGAGCACCGCGCCGATACCGATCGCCAGGATCGACAGTCCGAAGGTGATGCCGTACATCGGGGTGGCCCAGGAGTACAACAGGTTGCCCTGGACGCCGTAGGGCTTGTACTGCCACGGCCAGAACAGGAAGACCAGGAGCAGAAGCAGGCCCATCAAGCCGCCGAACATCAACCAGAAGGCGACCAGGCGCTCGGACCGTTTCTCGGCACGGGTTCCGGGGACCGGCCAGCGCGACTCTTTGAAGACCGTGTCGACACCGTCCATCCGGCCGCCGAGGGCGGCGAGTTCGGCCTCCGACATCCCGGAGAGGTTCTCGCCCGGCGGGTCGGTCTCGCCCTGCGGGTTGTTCGATTCGCTCATTTACGTGCCCCGATCCACATGGCGACCCCGATCGCGGCCACCATTCCGACGATGAAAATAGTCATCCCCTCAGAGGCCGGCCCGAAACCGCCGAGGCCGTAGCCGCCCGGGTTCATCGTCTGTGACGACGAACGGACGTAGGCGATGATGTCCCTCTTCTCCTCCGGGACCAGTTGCCGGTCGGAGAACTTGGGCATGTTCTGCGGGCCGGTCACCATGGCCGTGTAGATCTGGGCCGGGGTGGCCGGGTCCAGGCCGGGGGCGTACTTGCCCGAGGACAGCGCACCGCCGCGACCGGTGAAGTTGTGGCAGGACGCGCAGTTCAGCCGGAACAGGTCGCCGCCACGCGCGACGTCGTTACCGATCAGCGAGGTGTCGGAGATCTGGCCGTCGGCATCGCGGGGGACCAACGGCCCGCCGCCGATGCTCTGGATGTACGCGCCCATCGCGTCGGTCTGGGCCAGGTCGAAATTCGGTGCCTTCCGGGCCACCTGCGCCTCGCCACGCATCGCCGGCATCCGGCCGGTGTTGACCTGGAAGAACACCGCCGCTTCGCCGACACCGGCCAGGCTGGGACCGCGGCCGTTGATGCCTTGCAGGTTGGCGCCGTGGCAGGTGATACAGGCCGTCTCGTAGAGCTGTTGGCCGGTTCGCAGCAGCGCCGACTGCGATTCATCGGCGACGGCCACCTGGGGCTTCGGGGTCAGGGTGGCGGCCACCACCCCGGACAGCACCAGGCCGAACAGCAGCAGGACGGCACCGGTCAGCCGGCGGCGCACCCGCCGCCGCGACTTGTCCGTCATGGCAGACCGCTTCTTGAACACTGAACCGGGAAGCATCGAACCCCTTCTCATCAGCGGATGAAGTAGATCGTGGCGAATAGGGCGATCCAGACGATGTCGACGAAGTGCCAGTAATACGACACTACTATCGCCGCGGTCGCCTGAGCCGGGGTGAACTTGCTCATCCGGGTGCGCATCAGCAGCATGACGAAGGCGACCAGGCCGCCGACGACGTGCAGGCCGTGGAAACCGGTGGTCATATAGAAGACGCTGCCGTAGGCGCTGGAGGCGATCGTCGTCCCGTGCGTGATCAGGTGGTAGTACTCGTAGGCCTGACCGAGGACGAAGAAGAAGCCCATCAGGAAGGTGATCGTGTACCACCGGCGCAACCCGAACACGTCCCCGCGTTCGGCGGCGAACACCCCCATCTGGCAGGTGAACGAGGACGCGATCAGCACCAGGGTGACGGGAACGGCCTGGTAGAGATTCAGTTCGGTGGGCGGCGGCGGCCAGAGCCCGCTGGCGTGGGAGCGGGCGGTGAAGTACATCGCGAACAGTCCAGCAAAGAACATCAGCTCACTGGAAAGCCACACGATGGTGCCGACACTGACCATATTCGGCCGGTTCAGCGAGTGCACCCGCGACGTTATGGCGGTTCCGGAAGTCCCTGCAGCGCTCGTCACAAGAAGAAGTATGACGCTTTGTAGTTCTCGAGGTACAGCCAGGGGCCGAATTGGTCACAACAAGTTTATTGTGGGCGCGCTGCCGGCCTTGGTACCCGCCGCCCGCCGTGCGACGATCTGGCGGTGGAACCCCCCCCTGTCGGACCTGCCGCCGGTACCCGGAATTCTTCATGGCCGCAGGTCCTGGGCCGATTGACAGCGGGAACCGAGCTGGCGCCGGGGGAGGCGTCCTGGGCGATGGACCAGATCATGGCGGGGGATGCGACACCGGCTCAGATCGCCGCCTTCGGCGTGTCGATGAAAATGAAGGGCCCGACCGCGGCGGAAGTGCGGGAGCTAGCCGACATCATGCTGGCCTACGCGCTCTCGGTCCCGACCGATGTGATCGGCACCGACACCGTCGACGTTGTCGGCACCGGCGGTGACGGGGCCAACACGGTGAACCTGTCCACCATGGCCGCGATCGTGGTCGCGGCGGCCGGGGTGCCGGTGGTCAAACACGGTAACCGTGCGGCGTCATCGCGCAGTGGCGGCGCGGATATGCTCGAGGCCCTCGGAGTTCGGATCGATCTCGGCCCCGACGACGTGGCCCGTTGTGTGGCAGAAGTGGGAATCGGCTTCTGTTTCGCCCCGGTATTCCACCCGTCCTACCGTTATGCGGGGCCGCCGCGCCGGGAGATCGGCATACCGACGGTTTTCAACCTCCTTGGGCCGCTGACGAACCCTGCCGGGCCGCGGGCCGGGCTGGTCGGTTGCGCGTTCGGCGACCTGGCCGAGGTGATGGCGGGAGTATTCGCGGCTCGGCAGGCCAGCGTGCTGGTGGTGCACGGTGACGACGGGCTCGACGAATTGACCACCACGACCACCAGCACCATCTGGCGGGTGCGGGCGGGAACCATCGACAAGCTGACCTTCGACCCGTCGGACTTCGGATTTCCCCGCGCGCGAATCTCCGATCTCGTCGGCGGGGATGCTGACACCAACGCCGCGGAGGCCCGCGCGGTACTGGCCGGTGCAACCGGACCGGTGCGCGACGCCGTCGTGCTCAATGCCGCCGGGGCGATGGTCGCCCACGGCGGGTTATCCGGTCAGTCCGAATGGCTGCCGTCCTGGCAGGACGGGTTGGGTCGAGCCGCCGAGGTGATCGACTCCGGCGCGGCGCAGCGTCTTCTGGACCGGTGGACCGTGTTCACCCGGCAGCTCTGACGCCAGCCACTCGGCGGCGGCGTGCCTGGCCGATCGGGCGGTGGCAGCCCACCCGAGCCACCGGCCGGCGGAATGCAGCGGCGACGCGAAACCGCTTGTGGTGCTGACGATCCGTACCCCGGGTTCGCGCAACCAGCGCGCGATCAGAGAGGTTTCCTCGACCAGCGCCCCGCCCAGCGGAGCTGGTTGTGGAAGCACGACCTGGGCCGCGCTGCGCAGGGTGTCGACCACGGGTATCGGCGGTACGTTGCGCCGGGCGCGCCCCGCGGCCGCCAGTTGCCCATGCCGCACCACGGCGAGTTGCCAGCCGCCCTGGCCGTCGGGGGCCGCCGCCACCAGTTCCTCGACGGCGGCCAGCGCGTGCAACCGCTGTCCCCGCCACAGTGTTTCGACCGCAGCGGCGGTCCGGTCACGTAGCCGGGCCGCGCTCTCGTAGCTGGATCGCCCGGCCAGCTCAGCGACCCGCTCGATCGCTGCGGCCAGCGCGACGTCGTCCACGCCGTCGATCAGGTCCGCGGCCCGCTGCGGGGCACCCGCGTAGTCGGATGCGCTCAGGCCCCGCGGGGCCGGACAGGGCGCGACCTCACGAGGCGGGCAGGCCGGCCCGTGCTCGCCGCTTCTCCCGATCCGATTGGTGCAGGTCCGTACACCGGTGAACATGGCGATCAGCCCGGCGGTGTCGACCGCGTCGGCCCGGGAACGGAATGGTCCGACGGCCCGGCGTCGGGTGGGTGAGCGCACCACCGACAGCCGTGGGAACGGTTCGTCGGTCAGCACCACCCACCACCACCGGTGCGGAAAGCGCGACCGGCGGTTGTAGGGCGGGGCGTGGGCCGCCAGCAGTCGGAGCTCGCGCACACCGGCCTCCAGGGCGTGAGCGCACTCCACATGATCGACCGCGGTGGCCAGGGCGACCATCTCGGAGATCCGGATGCGGGAGTCCGCACCGGTGAAGTACTGACCTACTCGGCGCCGCAGATCGCCGGAGGTTCCCACGTACAGGACCTCGCCGGAGGGTCCACGGAAGAGATAGACGCCGGGACGGTGCGGCAGCCGCTGGGCCAGAGCCCGCTTGCCCCGCTGGGCGCTGCCGACGGTGGGCACATACGCACACAGGTCGTTGTAGGTCGTCACCCCCTGATTACCCACCCGCCCGATGAGGGCATGCAGTACTTCTACCGTGGCGCGGGCGTCGTCAAGGGCGCGATGGGTGGGCTGGGTGGCAGCGCCGATCAGTCGCGCCAACGCGGACAGTCGCACACTGGGCGCCTCGTCGCGGCTGAGTACCCGGCGCGCAAGCCGGACCGTGCACAGCACCGGCGGTCGGGGCCAAGCGATACCGCAGCACTCCGCGGCGGCGCGGAGAAAGCCGATATCGAAACGGGCGTTGTGCGCAACCAGAACCGCCCCGTGGGCGAACTCCAGAAACATCGGTAACACCGTCGAGATCACCGGGGCGTCGCGAACCAGGGCGGTGGTGATGCCGGTGAGTTCAACGACCTTGGGCGGGATGTCGCGGCCGGGGTCGACCAGGGTGGCGAACTCGCCGATGACCTCTCCGCCGCATACCTTGACCGCCCCGATCTCGGTGATCGCGTCGACCGAGCCGTCAGCGCCGGCCCGGGCACGTCCGCCGGTGGTCTCCAGGTCGACCACGACGAACGTGGTCTCCCGCAACGGAGAATCCGCGGCGAGGATGCCGGCGTTGTCGCCTTGACGGCCCCGGCCGCCGGCAGATCCGCCGGTGAAGGCGAAGCTCAGCTGCGGGTCTGCGCGGGAACCGGCCATAGGCATGACGGTAGGAGCGGACACCGACAACCCGGGGTCGCCACACCGGAAAGTTGAGCCGTCGACGACGTGAGACGCCGAAAAGTTGTCAGTGCCCCTTCTTAGGGTTCGAGTTGATTGCCCACGGTCAGTGCGGCGGCCACCACAGGTGCCGGTACTGCGACGTACTGAGGAGGAGATGGAAATGGGACACCCCCACGGAGATCCGGTCGATCCGGTAGAGCCGGTCGTCATCGACTGCGATGAGTGCGCGGTACGGGGTCCGGGCTGTCGCGACTGCGTGGTCAGCGTGCTGTTGGGCGTACCCGAAAATTTGCTGGAGGACGAGCGTGCGGCGCTCGAGGTTTTGGCGGAGGTGGGTCTTGCGCCGCGACTGCGGCTGGTCCCGATCCGCCGGGGCGGCGATTCCGGTCTGGCCAGCTGAGGTCGGAGCGCCCCGCCTCCGCGGCCGATGTTCCCGTTGTTTCGCAGGTTTCTGCCGGACGCC
>JAHZJY010000219.1 GCA_022600695.1 Actinomycetes bacterium
GACAACACCCTGATAGCGATCGCCGAATCGCTGCCCGCCGACGAGGCCGCGCTGACCGCGATCCCCGGGATCGGCGCCCGCAAGCTCGAGCAGTTCGGCGCCGACGTTCTGGAGCTGGTGCGGGCCCGCAGCTAAGCGATACCCAGCTCGCGGGCCGCGGTGTTGGCCGCGCGCGCACCCGACATCCGGCGCAGCAGCAGCAGGCCGTCCAGAACCGCCACCGATGCCAGTGCCTGGCGGCGGCGCTCGGCGGCGGTCGGGGCGGCGATCCGCGGCTCCATCCAGTCCACCCAGCCGCCGATCAGCGCCGGCGCCAGGCTGGCGTAGGGCTCGCGGCGGGCGCTGGCCAGTCCGACGATCTCGAAGTACACCGCGAAGATCGGGTCGGCGGCCGGTGAGGCCAGCGTCGGCCAGGCCCGGCGTTGCAGGTCTCGGACCGGCAGGGCCTGATCGCCGAAGGCGTCGGCCAGCGCGCTCTGCAGTTGCTCGCCGAGTGCGGCGATGACCGAGGTGATCATGTCGTTCTTGGTGGGGAAGTAGTACACGACGGTCCGGTCGCTGATGCCGAGGCTCGCGCCGACCGCACCGAAGGTCAGCGAGCCGATCCCCGAGCTGGCGGCCAAATCCGCGGCGGCCTTCAGCAGCTCCTCGCGCGAATACTTGTAGCCCACCGCTTGATCCTAGAGGCCACACTGTCTATTCTTATTTGTAGCTATCACTACAAAATCGGGAGTGCCGAGATGGATGAACGCCGAAGCGCTGCAATGTCAACCGGATTCGTGGTGGGGGTGCTGGTCGCGCTCGGGTTCGCTATCGTCATCAGCCTGCTACCGGAGTCGCTGTTTCTGCAGACGCCCCGGCGGGTGGCCGTCTACGTCGCCGTCGCACTGGCCGCGCCGCCGACGGTATGGTTCCTGCAGTGGGTGGCCCGGTTGCGCAGCCTCGATCAGCGGACGGTGTTCCTCTGGGGCGCGTCCGGGGCGATGACCTTCGACGGCCTGGCGATCGGATTCGTGCCGGAACTCTACGGCCAGACCGGGCAGGCGCTGGCCTGGACTGCATCGGCTTTGATCTTCGCCTTCGCCAGCCTGATCGTGGCCGGCCAGGTCATGCTGGGGCGGGTGGTCCTGGCCGCCGGCTGACGGTTCGGGCTGCCTGGAAAGCAGTTCCCAGAACACATCTCAACGTTCAGTGCCGTTCGTTCAGCTCGTGCTGTCGATCCACCTGCTGAGCGCGTCCTCGAGCGCGGCCGCGATGGTCAGGCCCGCATCGCGGGCGGTGTGCTCGAATCGTTCGACCAACTCGGCGGGGATTGAGGCGTCGACCTTCGCCCGCTGCGGACCGGTCGCGGCCGGTGAATCGCCGGTGGAAACCGGGGTGTGCCGCGCGGCGCTCGCCTCGATGAGAGCGCGAAGAGCCGGGATCTGCCGGAGCAGGTCGGCCAGGTCCTCGGCCTCGATGCGCAGCACTTCGGTCGGCCCGGTCGTCGTCACCGTCGCGGAGCGCAGCTTGCCCATCCGCAGGGCCGATTCGCCGATCACCTCACCTGGTCCCAGAGAGGCGATGTGTTCGCGGCCCGCGTAGACGCCGACCTCCCCACTGAGCAGGATGTAGCAGGAATCCGCCGGAGTCTGCTCGTGGATCAGCGGCCACGGGCCCGACGTCGAGTCGTGGTGCGCCGCTCGGACCAGGCGATTCAGGTCGTCGTCGGAGAACTTCTCGAACGCCGGCAACTCTCGCAACCGACGGGCGTCGTCTTGCTCCTGGAGTGCAGTCCATGAGTTGTGGTCGTGCTTGTCCGCTGCGCCCATCGGTGCGCGCTCCTCTCGTCCCGGTGCCGGCCTTCGTGACACCCGCCGCATCAGTATCCGCAACCCGCCCCGTCGAGGGTGCGGTTTCATCCGCAACCCGCCGATGTCGTCGTATGGGGATGCACACTCGCCGGGCTGATCGGGTCCGGCCCCGGCCTGACCCGCCCGGCGCTAGCATGGCGCCCGTGACGTGGTCGGCCCGGGAGCGCGAACTGCTGGCGGTCACCTTGCGTCTGCTGCAGGAACACGGTTACGAGCGGCTGACCGTCGACGAGATCGCCGCCACCGCGCGGGCCAGCAAGGCCACCGTGTACCGCCGCTGGCCCACCAAGGCAGAACTGGTCCTGGCCGCGTTCATCGAGGGCCTCAGCGAGTCCGCCGTGCCGCCGGACACCGGCAGCCTGCGCGGCGATCTCATCGCCATCGGAGACATCGTCTCCAAGGAATCCAAGGAGCACGCGAGCACGCTGCGGGCCGTACTCGTCGAGGTGTCGCGCGACCCCGCGCTCGACGACGCCATGCACGAGCAGTTGTTCGATCAGCGCAAAGCCATGATGAAACGGGTCCTCAAACGCGCGGTCGCCCGCGGCGAGCTCGAGGCCGCCGCGGTCAACGGCGAACTGTGGGACCTGCTTCCCGGCTACGTGGTCTACCGCACGGTGATCCAGAACCGGCCGCCCACCCGCCGCACGGTCCGTGCCCTCGTCGATGACATCATCATGCCCAGCCTCACCTGTCCGGTCCGATCGGAATCCTGACCGTGCCGGGAAGCGTCCGGTACCGTACCGTACTGCCCATGGAGGTCCGCCGGTGACGAGCAAGCCGAACGGTTCTCGGTCGATACGGTCAGCGGCCGCCCGGGCCTGGCTGATCTGGGTGACTATCGCGATCGTCGGTCTGGCCGCGTTCGCCGTGCACCGGCTGCAGGGGGCCTTCAAATCCGAGGTCAATTCGGCGAGCATGGACGCCGCCGCCGATCAGATCGTGCCGTTCAATCCCAAAGAGGTTCTGCTGCAGGTGTTCGGCCAGCCCGGCGCCACGGCCACCATCACCTACATGGACGTCAACTCCCGGCCGCAGCGCGTCGACGACGTGCCCCTGCCATGGACCTACGAGGATTCCACGACCGTCCCCGCGGTGCTGGTCAACGTTCAGGCCCAGGGTGACGGCAGCAGCCTGGGCTGCCGAATCACCATCGACGGCGTGGTCAAGGTGGAGCGTTCGGCCAGCGGCACCAGCGCGTACGTCTTCTGCCTGGACAAGTCCGGATGAGCACGCAGCACGGGACCCCGGCCCGCTTCCCGCAACTGATCCGGCGGCTCGCGATACCGATCGCCATCTTCTGGCTGGCGCTGGCCGCCTCGAGCAACGCGCTGATCCCGCCCCTGGAAGAGGTCGGGCGGGTCCACAACGTCGCCCAGAGCTCCAAGGACGCGCCGTCGCTGATCGCCTCCAAGCGGGTGGGAACGGTGTTCGGCGAGTACGACTCCGACAGCCTGGTCACGCTGGTCCTCGAAGGCGATCAGCCCCTGGGCGATGACGCCCACCGATTCGGCGACGTCCTGGTGGAGCGGATCCGGGCCGATACCGAGCACGTGCAGCATGTCCAGTACTTCTGGGGCGATCCGCTGACCGCGGCCGGCGCGCAGAGCAGCGACGGCAAGGCCGCGCTCATCCAGGTCTATCTGGTCGGCGACGCCGGTAGCAGTCAGGCCAACGAATCCGTCGCCGCCGTCCGCGAGATCGTGGACGACACCCCGGCTCCGCCCGGCATCAAGGCCTACGTCAGCGGCCCGGCGGCATTGGTCGCCGACGAGTTCGCGGTCGGGGAGGGCAGCCATGTCAAGGTCACCGCGCTGACCTTCGGCGTGATCGCGGTCATGCTGCTGATCGTCTACCGGTCCATCACCACCACGCTGCTCACGCTGGTGGCGGTCGCCATCCAGGTCTCCGCGGCCCGCGGCCTGGTCGCCTTCCTCGGCCACACCGGCGTCATCCCGCTGTCGACGTACGCGACCAACCTGCTGACGTTGCTGACGATCGCGGCCTCCACCGACTACGCGATTTTCCTGCTGGGCCGTTATCAGGAGGCGCGCCAGGCCGGTGAGGATCGCCAAGCCGCGTACTACACGATGTACCGCAGTACCGCGCATGTGATCGTCGGCTCGGGTCTCACGGTTGCCGCCGCGGTGTTCTGCCTGGTCTTCACCCGTACCCCGTACTTCAAC
Source organism: Actinomycetes bacterium (assembly GCA_022600695.1). Lineage (GTDB taxonomy): Bacteria > Actinomycetota > Actinomycetes > Mycobacteriales > Mycobacteriaceae > Mycobacterium. The sequence continues at coordinate 4,040 of JAHZJY010000219.1, forward strand.
AGCCTGGGGATTCCGGCCAGCCTGGGCGTCCTGGTGACCCTGGTGGGGTCGCTGACCCTGACTCCGGCGGTCATCACCATGGGCAGCCACATCGGGTTGTTCGACTCCAAGCGCGCCATGCGGACTCGCGGCTGGCGGCGTATCGGCACCGCCATCGTCCGCTGGCCCGGGCCGGTCCTGGTGGCCTCGATCGCGGTGGCCCTCATCGGTCTGCTCGCCCTGCCCGGGTACAAGACCTCCTACGACGCCCGCCACTACCAGCCGGACTGGGCGCCGTCGAAGATCGGCTACGCCGCGGCCGAACGGCACTTCTCGGCGGCCCGGCTCAACCCCGAAGTGCTGATGGTCGAAACCGACCAGGATCTGCGCACCCCGGCCAATATGATCGTGCTCGAGCGCATCGCCAAGGAGGTGTTCCGCACCCCCGGGGTGGCGATGGTGCAGTCCATCACCCGGCCGCTGGGCACCCCCCTGGAACACACCTCGCTGGGCTTCCAGATGAGTGCGCAGTCCTCCGCGCAGATTCAGAACCTGCCGTTCCAGCAGGCCCGCGCCGATGACCTGGTCGAGCAGGTCGCCGAGATCTCCCGCTCGATCACCCTGCTGCAGGAGCAGTACGCGCTGCAGGAACGGCAGTACGAGCTCCAGCGACAGGCCACCGAGGCCACCGACGAGCAGGTGACGGCCTTCCGGGAGACCTCCGCGCAGATCAAGGAGTTGCGCGACAAGGTCGCCAACGTCGATGACTTCTTCCGGCCGATCAAGAACTATTTCTATTGGGAGCCACACTGTTTCGACATCCCGCTGTGTGCGACGTTCCGCTCGCTGTTCGACGCCCTCGACGGAGTGGACTCGCTGACCGAACAGTTCGACCAGGTCACTGAAAGCCTCGACAAGCTCAACGCCCTGCAGCCCCAACTGCTGGCGCTGATCCCCGAACAGATGGCGCTGATCCCGGAGAACATCGCCATCCAGGAGCGCAACAAGGCCCTCGCCGAGACCAACTACGCCACCCAGACCGGGCTGCTGGCGCAGTCCGCGGAGGCGCTGAAGAACGCCGACGCCATGGGGCAGGCCTTCGACGAGGCCAAGGACGACAGCACCTTCTATCTGCCGCCCGAGGTGTTCGACAACTCCGAGTTCAAACGCGGCATGAAGCTGTTCCTGTCCCCGGACGGCAAGGCCGCCCGGATGATCATCACCCACGACACCGATCCGGCGACGACAGAGGGTATTTCGCATATCGAACCGATCCGCCAGTCCGCGCAGGAAGCCCTCAAGGGCACCCCGCTGGCCGGATCGGGCATCTACATCGCCGGCACCGCCTCGGGGTTCATGGATGCCCGGGACATGGCGAACTACGACCTGGTGATCGTCGTCATCGCCGCGATCAGCCTGATCCTGCTGATCATGATGTTCATCACCCGCAGCATCGTGGCCGCACTGGTGATCGTCGGCACCGTGGTGCTCTCGCTGGGCGCCTCGTTCGGGCTCTCGGTGCTGATCTGGCAGCACCTGCTGGGGATCGAGTTGTACTGGATCGTGCTGGCGCTGGCCATCATCATCCTGCTGGCGGTGGGGTCGGACTACAACCTGCTGGTGATCTCCCGGTTCAAGGAGGAGATCGGGGCGGGGCTGAACACCGGTCTGATCCGCACCATGGCCGGTACCGGTTCGGTGGTGACCGCCGCGGGTCTGGTGTTCGCCTTCACCATGTGCGGTTTCGTGGTCGGGGACCTGATGGTGCTGGCCCAGATCGGCACCACCATCGGCGTCGGGCTGATCTTCGACACCCTGATCGTGCGGTCGTTCATGACGCCGTCGATCGCCGCACTGATGGGCCGCTGGTTCTGGTGGCCGCTGAAGGTGCGCCCGCGCCCGGCCAGCACCATGCTGCGGCCCTACGGCACCCGGCCGTCGGTGCGGGCACTGCTGAACACCGATGAGCCCGGCGAGCCCGGCGATAAAACGGTTGTGCCGGCCCGCGTCGACCCTCTAACCTGAGGCCATGTCATCCGCCGTCGCGCATCGCGCCGCCCGTCCGTCCGTGGACGGGGGCCGCGGCTGACGCACGCACTGACCCCGAGGCCACGGACGACAGTCCGTGGCCTTTTTTCATGTCCGGTTCTCATGTCCGGCGAACCCACCGCAGAAAGGACAGCCCATGCCCGGCGCCGACGACTTCCCGTTACCGTGCCACGCCGGCGAACCCGACCTGTGGTTCGCCGAGACCCCGGCCGAACTCGAGCGGGCCAAGACGCTGTGCGGCGGCTGCCCGGTCCGCCGGCAATGCCTGGCCGCCGCCCTGGAGCGCGGTGAGCCGTGGGGGGTGTGGGGCGGGGAGATCCTGCAGCGGGGAACTGTGTTGGCGCACAAGCGTCCTCGCGGCCGGCCGCGCAAGCTCGCCGCGTAGGCTCGCCGCATAAGCCGGTGCCGGGGATTGGTGGGGGACTACGGTGACTGCATGACTCCCGACGCCCGCAGCCGTGTCGTCCTGCCGATCCCGGACCGTGCCCCGACGGTCGGATACAAATACGACGCCACCGATCCGGGCCGGGGGTTCCCGCCGATCGAGCCGATGCGCCCGCCGGCCGGTGCGCCGAACGTGATCATCGCGCTGATCGACGACGTCGGCTTCGGCGCCTCGAGTGCCTTCGGCGGGCCGTGTGAGACCCCGACCGCCGAGCGGCTGGCCGAAGCGGGC
>JAHZJY010000220.1 GCA_022600695.1 Actinomycetes bacterium
CATCGCCGACAGTCGGGCCACGATGCCGAGGGCGATGGTGGACTTGCCGGTCTCGCCCTCTGGGGAGGCGACGTAGATCGAGGTGGGGCCGCGCGGGTTCGGAGCCGGTGTCACCCCGACAGCATTACCCATCGGCCGCACAGGAGCCACCGCCTGCCGGGAATTCACGGCCCCGTAACGGATCTTCCAGGCTGCTCATGGCAACTATCCGGTCTGCCCGAAACAATTTCGCGTACGACGGCCGGGGCTACGCAGCATGGCGCCCGAGGCGGCACCCAGGGTCGGGGCCCGCGTCGGCCCGCCCTCCGCGCCGGACTGGGGGGCTGCTTGCGCAGACCGGCGACGTCTGCCGGGTGATCAAGCGTCACGAAGGCGACGACGAGGAGTCGATCCGCTACCCGAGCCGACGAAGCCGGGGGGCCAGGTCGCGTTCGAACAACTCCAGGAACCTGCGCTGATCGTGACCGGGGGCATGGAACACCAAGTGGTTCAAACCGTATTTGAGGTAGTCCGCCACTTTCTCCACCGCCTCGTCGGGGTCTGAGGACACGATCCAGCGCCGTGCCACCTGCTCGATCGGAAGCTCGTCGGCGAGGCGCTCCATCTCCATCGGATCGGACACGCTGTGTTTCTGCTCCGGGGTCAGTGACAGCGGCGCCCAGAACCGGCAGTTGTTCAGCGCCACTTCCGGGTCGGTGTCATAGGAGATCTTGATCTCGATCATCTTGTCGATGTCGTCGATGTCCCGGTCGGCGGCAGCGACCCCCTCCCGGACCGCGGGCATCAGCTTCTCGGTATACAGCTCCTCGCCCTTACCGGAGGTGCAGATGAACCCGTCACCTGCCCGGCCGGCGTACTTGGCCACCACCGGCCCGCCGGCCGCGATGTACACCGGCACACCGTCGTCGGGCACGTCGTAGATGGAGGCACCGACCAGCTTGTAGTACTCGCCGTCGAAGTCCACCCGGTCGCCGCGCCACAGTTCGCGCATCAGCCGCACCGACTCGCGCAGCCGCGCGAAACGCTCCTTGAAGTCCGGCCACTGCCCAGTGAAACCGGTGGCGACCTCGTTGAGCGCCTCTCCGGTGCCGACACCGAGGAACACCCGGCCCGGGTACAGGCAGCCCATGGTCGCGAAGGCCTGGGCGATGACCGCCGGGTTGTACCGGAACGTCGGCGTCAGCACCGAGGTGCCGAGGGTCACGCGCGTGGTGCGCTCACCGACCGCGGTCATCCAGGACAGCGCGAAGGGCGCGTGCCCACCCTCATGCCGCCACGGCTGGAAGTGGTCGCTCACCGTGGCGCTGTCCATCCCGTGCGCCTCGGCCAGCACCCCGAGTTCGACCAACTCGCGCGGCCCGAACTGCTCCGCCGACGCCTTATATCCCAACTTCAAGTCCGCCACACCCTCTGTTCTACTCCAGGCCTGCCTACACTGCGGACATGACCCCGGTGCTGACCCAGGTGACCGAGCGGGTGCACCTGGTCCAGACGGACCTGGTCAACTGGACAATCGTCACCGCCGACACCGGTGTCATGCTGATCGACGCCGGTTTCCCGGGCAGTCGTGACGATGTGCTGACATCGCTGCGGACACTGGGTTACTCGCCCGCCGATGTTCGGGCGATCCTGTTGACGCACGCCCACATCGACCATCTAGGCTCGGCGATCTGGTTGGCCCGCACCCACGACACTCCGGTGTACTGCCACGCCGGCGAGGTGGGTCACGCGAAACGCGAATACCTGCAACAGGTTTCACCGGCGGCGCTGATCAGCCAGGCCTGGCGGCCCCGCTGGCTGGCCTGGTCATTGCAGGTCGCCCGCCGGGGCGGTCTGGTCCGTGACGGTATCCCCGGCACCGGCGCGCTGACCGAGGACATCGCCGCCGGCCTGCCGGGCCGACCGGTACCGGTACCGACACCCGGTCACACCAGCGGACACTGCTCGTACCTGGTCGACGGCGTCCTGGTTGCCGGTGATGCGCTGATCACCGGCCATCCACTGGCCCGCCATTCGGGACCGCAACTGTTGCCGTCGATGTTCAACCACAGCGATCCCGATTGCCGTCGCAGCCTCGAGGCGCTCAGCGCCACCGGGGCGGGCATGCTGATCCCCGGCCACGGCGAGCTGTGGGTCGGGCCGATCGCCGAGGCGGTCCGGCGGGCCACGGCATAAAGTTCGGTTCATGGACAACATTCGGGGCAAGACGATCGCGATCACCGGCGCGGCCCGCGGGATCGGTTTCGCCACCGCGTGTGCGCTGCTTGACCGCGGTGCCCGCGTGGTGATCGGGGACCGCGACGTTGGCCTCGGAGAATCCGCGGTTGCCGCGCTGGGCAATCTCCGGCCGGTGTCCGGCCATCCGCTCGACGTCACCGACCCGGAGTCGTTCGCGACCTTTCTGGACAAGGCCCGCGCCGACGGCGGCGGGCATCTCGACGTTCTGATCAACAATGCCGGGGTGATGCCGGTCGGCCCGTTCCTCGACCTGACCGATCAGGCGGTCAGATCGGCTGTCGAGGTCAACTTCTACGGCGTGGTCAACGGCTGCCGACTGGCGCTGCCGGAGATGGCGCGACGCCGGGCCGGCCACATCATCAACATCGCCTCACTGGCCGGCATGCTCGCCGTACCGGGCCAGGCCCTCTATGCCGGAACGAAATTCGCCGTCGTCGGACTGTCCACAGCCCTGGCCGACGAGTTCGCTCCACAGGGTGTGCAGATCAGCTGTGTGTTGCCGACCTTCACCAACACCGAGTTGATCTCCGGCACCAGTACCAGCGGCATGACCACCCCGATACAGCCCGAACAGATCGCGGCGGCAGTGGTACGAACCCTGAATAAGCCGAAAAGTGCGGTCTCGGTACCGTACCCGCTGCGTTTCATCGCCGCAGGAGCGGCTTTCCTGCCGCCACGCGGCCGTCGCTGGCTGTCGGACAAGATGGGCACCAGCCGGATTTTCCTGGACTTCGATGCCGCGTCCCGGGCCGGCTATGAACAGCGCGCCCAGTCCGCCACCGGTCTGCTGGACAACCCGCAGTAGCCCGCCCCTCCCCCTTCCCGGCACCTTCCCGGCACCTTTCCCGCCCCTAACCCGCGAGCGTGCGTGTCGGTACACCGACACGCCGCATCGGCGTGCGCTATGTGCACGTTCGTCATGCACAGCACTGACTTTTCAGCCCGGTCGGTGTGCGAGAACATCACCGCGTGCATGCCGAGCTTTCCGACCTGTTCGACCAACAGGGCGGTGTGGCCACCACCGCTCAGATCCTGCGGATCACCAGCAGGCGATACCTGCGGGTACTGACCGATTGCACTGCGGTGGAACGGATCTGGCATGGTGTCTACAGCCTCGGCCCCGCTGACGATGACCGGAGACTGCGCGGTCTCGACCTCTCCTGCGGCGAGCAGGTGGCGGTCTGTCTGGGCACCGCCGCGCGGGCATACGGGTTCGACACCGAGGAGACAGGTGTCCTGCACGTGCTGAACCCGCGCGACCACCAGTTGCGTCCCGCCCCGGGTTTGGTCATCCACCGGCGCGATGGCGCTCCCCTGTCGACGGTGTCCGGCCGTTCGGCCACCGCCGCAGCCTGGACCGCAGTCGAGGTTGCCCGCACGCTGCCCAGCCCGCGGGCCCTGGCCACCCTCGATGCCGCACTGCGCTCCCGGCACTGCGATACCGGCGCGCTGTCTGACGCCTTGGCCGCTCAGTCCGGACGGCGCGGCATCGTCACCGTCCGCCATCTGCTTCCGCTTGCCGATGGCAGATCGGAGTCACCGATGGAGAGCGAAGCCAGGCTGGTGATGATCGAGGGGGGCCTCCCGGAACCCGTACTGCAGCATGAGGTCGTCGACGCGAACGGGAAGCTGTGGCGACTGGATTTCGCCTGGCCGGAGAGGTTGGTCGCCGCCGAATACGACAGCGACCGGTGGCACACCGGGGCCGACGCGCTGCAACACGACCGCAGGAAGCAGGCCGCCCTGCAGGATCTGGGCTGGACCGTCGTGCCGATCGTCCGCGATGACGTCCGGCGTCGGCAACGCGAACTCGTCCAGCGCATCTCCGCCCACCTCGACCGCGCTTCGGCCGCGTGAGGGTGCACATAGTGTTCGCCAGGGCGGCGTGTCGGCGTGCTGACACGCACGCTCGCGGCAGGGAAGGGCTGCGGCAGGGGGCTGCGGCAGGAAAGGGCTGCGGCAGGAGTGCGGCAGGGGGGGCTAGCTCAGCGCGCGGTCCAGGTCCGCAAGCAGATCCTCGGTGCCCTCCAGGCCCACCGAGATGCGCACCACACCGTCACCCAGGCCGATGGCGGCCCGACCCTCCGGACCCATGGCGCGGTGAGTGGTGGTGGCCGGGTGGGTGATCAGCGTTTTGGAGTCGCCGAGGTTATTGGAGATGTCGATGAGGGCCAACCTGTCGAGAACCTCGAAGGCACGCTGCTTGCCGCCGCCCTCCGGTGCCTCGAGTTCGAAGGTGACGACGGTGCCGCCGCCGGTCATCTGTCGCTTGGCAAGGTCGTACTGGGGGTGCGAGGGCAGGTACGGGTACCGCACCCACCGGACGCCCGGATGAGCCTCCAGGAACTCCGCGACCCGTAGCGCCGACGCGGTGCTGTAGTTGACCCGAACCGACAGTGTCTCCAGCCCTTTCAACAGCACCCAGGCGTTGAATGGGCTCAGCGCGGGGCCGGTGTGGCGCATCAGCGTCTGCACCGGGCCGTCGATGTACTCCTGGTCGCCGAGGATCGCACCGCCGAGAACCCGGCCCTGGCCGTCGATGTGCTTGGTTCCGGAGTAGATCACGACGTCGACCCCGAGCGGTAAGCCCTGCTGCAGCAGGGGCGTGGCGAAGATGTTGTCCAGCACCACCTTCGCCCCGGCGGCGTGGGCCATCTCGCAGACCGCCTCGATATCCACCAGCGTTTGCATGGGATTGGACGGGGTCTCGAAGAACACCGCCGCGGTGGGTTCGCTCAGTGCCTGTGCCCACTGGGAGAGGTCGGTTCCGTCGACGAACACCGTCTCGATTCCCCACCGCGGCAGAATCTCGTTGCACACCACGAAACAGGACCCGAAGAGGCTGCGACCGGCAACCAGACGGTCACCCGCCTTGAGCAGCGCGCCCAGCGAGGTGAACACCGCGGCCATCCCGGAGGCGGTGGCGAAGGCCGCCGGGGCTCCTTCGATCAGCCGCAACCGTTCCTCGAACATCGAGATGGTCGGGTTGCCGTAGCGGGAGTAGACGTACCTGTCGATCTCGCCGGTGAACGCCTTTTCGGCCTCCGCCGCGGAACCGTACACATACCCCGAGTTCAGGTACAGCGCCTCCGAGGTCTCCTCGAAACCGGAGCGCAGCAAGCCGCCGCGAACCCCGATGGTGGCCTGGCTGACCCCGTCTGGAAGCGGCGCCGGGATCCGCACCGACGGGATGTCACCGTCGGTCATGACTGCGTCCAGGGCAGGCCCTCCGCGCGCCAGCCGGTGACACCGCGGCGACCCGCCTCGTCGGGCCGGCCCTCGAAGCCCTCCAACATGTTGTAGGAAGGGCCGATACCGGCGGCGGTGGCGGCCTCCGCCGCGGGAATCGAGCGGTTACCGGCCCGGCACAGGAAGATCACCGGCCGCTCCCCCGGGGCGACACCCGCGGCGATCAGGTCGGCGACGAAGTTCTCTGCGCGCCCACCGAAGGAGTTCCAGTCGACGAACACGACCTGCCGACCCAGACCGGACAGGTCCGGCACCCCCACCGACCTCCATTCGGAGTCGGTGCGGACGTCGACGAGCACCGCTTCGGGGTTGTCGTTGAGCAGCGTCCAGCTTTCCTGGGGGGTGATGTCTCCGGCATAGCTCACGTTCGTGAGTCTGGCATATCTGCGGATCGTCATGGCAGGCTGGGCGAGCACCACAGATTTCCCAGCAACGCCAGGATGACCCCGGGAGGACCACTGCCATGACCGGTCGGGCGGGATGATCCAGCGCAAGCCGCCCATCAAGAGTGTCGGCAGCGACCCCGATTATCGGTTCACCCTGGCCAATGAACGAACCTTCCTGGCGTGGCTGCGGACCGGACTGGCGCTGCTGGCGGGCGCGGTCGCCCTGGCCAGCCTGGTCCATCACTTCGGCCCCAGACCGATCCGGATCGGGATCACCGCGCTGCTGCTCGGGTTGTCGCTGACCGTCACCGTCGGCGCCTATGTGCGATGGGACCGCACCGAGCGGGCACTGCGGCAGAACCGCCCGCTGCCCATCGATCCGCTACCCCGGTTGATCGTCATCGGCCTCGGTGTGATCACCATCGCGGCGGCCGTGCTCATCTATCTGGCCGAGACCGGCGCATGACGGGCCAGGATTCCCATGTACTGATCGACGCCGCCGGACCGGCCGAGCGAACCGCGTTGTCGTGGCAACGGACCGCGCTGGGAGTGGTGGTGATCGGGGCGCTGGCGGTGCGCTGGTGCCTGAACGAGGGATATCCGGTGTGGCCGGGCATCGTGCTGGCGACTTTCGGCGGGGTCGTCGGCCTGCTGCTGGGGCGTCAGCGCTACCTGCGGATCATGAAAACCGTGCGGGCCGGAGAAACGCCGCTGTCGCGGTACCTGGTCCCGGCGACCGCGCTCTTCATGGTGCTCATCGTCGCCGCGATCAGCGCCGGGGTCGGGATCGAACTGGCCAGTCTCTGACCGGCCGGCCGGCGGAGACCGGCGGATCTATCGCGGCCCCGGCGAGCAGACCGTCCACCCGCCGTTCTCCCGGACGAAGACCATCGGCGCCGATACCGTGTCGTCGGGCGTTTTCTCGAAGTGATACGAGACCGTCGCGGTGGCCCGGTCGCCGGTCACGGCCAGATCGGTGATGTCATCGACCACCCGGGCGCCCTTGTCGGCGGCGGACCGGCGCTGGTCGGCCAGCACCTGCGTCTCGGCGCCCTGCTGGGCCAGACAGGTGAAGGTGCGGAAGTCGGCGTAGTCCTCACGCTGCAGGGCGTCGTTCTGCCCGACGGTGGCGCGGCCTATCTGGGCCTCCTCGGGGGCGACGTCACCCCCGACCAGTCGCAGCGCGAAGACGGCGATCACAGCGACCCCGACGATCGCCAGGGCGGTCAGGATCGGCATCACGGTGGACCGGTTATCGTCGGGTTCGGTCATAGCCGATCAGGATAGGCGGGCGTCAGTGCCGGTCGGGCCAGTGCCAGGCCGGTTCGTCGAGTAACCGCCGGCCCTGCACCACCGTTCGGCCCTCCCGACTGCCGAGTTCGAGCAGACCCGGTTCGTCGGAACCGCTCCGCCGCAGCGCCGAGACCAGCGCGGCGGAATGGGTGACGACGACGACTTGGGAACGTTCCGATGCCCGGGTGATCAACTCCGCAAGGGCGGGCAGCAAATCCGGGTGCAGACTGCCCTCCGGCTCGTTGAGCACGGTAAGCCGTGCCGGCCGCGGGGACAACAGCGCCGCCACCCACAGCAGGTAGCGCAACGTGCCGTCGGAGAGTTCGGCGGCGCTGAGCGGCCGCCGCATGCCGGGTTGCTGGAGCATCAGCTCGAATCGACCGCCGTCGGAGACCACCTGCACCCGGCTGCCCGGGAAGGCCGCGTGCACCGACTCGGTCATGGCCGCGGCATCCCCGATCTCGGCGATGGTCTGCCAGGCGGCCGCCAGGTCAGACCCGTCGTGGTTCAACACCACGGTCCGGGTGCCGACGCGCGGCTGACGCGCGGGCGCGGCGCCGTCGGTGCGGACGTGGTCATAGAACCGCCATCCGCGCATCTGGTCCCGCAGCGCCAGCAGTTCGGGGGCTTCGCGCGGATCGGCCAGCTCACTGATCATGCTGTCGTAGGGCCGCAGCGCCGTGGCTACCGCGCGCCAGTCGCCGGCGTCATCGCGCACCTGAACCAGCGGGCCGGAACGCTGCGCCATCAGGGCGGCCGGTCGCAGCACCGGGCCGGCCCACACCGCCTCGGATTTGATCTCCGGGTCGAACGAGAAGGCCGTCGCGCCCCCCTGCGGCAAGCCGAGATCGACCGCGTAGCCGACATCGTCACCGGCGAAGCCGAGTTTGAGGCTGACCGGGCCCGTGCCCCCGGGCCCGGCCCACATGGTCGAGCCCAGGCCGCCCTCCCGGGCCAGGGCGTTGACCGCACCGTTGCGCGCCATATCCGCCAGCAGCCGCAACGCCCGGTACAGGCTGGATTTTCCGCTGCCGTTGGGACCGGTGACCACGGTGCACCGCCGTAGCGGTACCACCAGGTCGCGCAATGACCGGTAGTTCGCCACGGCGAGGGTGTCGAGCACGCCGAAACCCTATCCGGGCGCCCGGTATTGGAAGATGAGGACCATGCACCGCGTGCCCGCCGTCAGCCGTCCGCTGTGGGATCGGTTCGGCGGGTTGGTCTCATCCCCACTGTCCTGGGTGCTGGCGTTGGTCGTGACCCTGGCCGGCGGTGCGCTGCTGGCGCTGGTGCCGGACACCGGTTCCGCCGAACAGGCCCCGGTGGTTCTTCCGGCGGGCGCCGAGTCGGCCCAGGTCACCGAGTTGCTCAAGCAGTTCCCCGGCGGGGATCAGGCACCGGTGATCCTGTTGGTCACCCGCTCCGACGGCCAGCCGCTGTCACCCGCTGATCTCGCCGCCGCCGACCAGGCCCGCGCCCGCACGGTGGCCGCGGCCGGGGACCGGGGCGGACCACCCATCCCGCCGGTGCCGTCCGCCGACGGCGA
>JAHZJY010000221.1 GCA_022600695.1 Actinomycetes bacterium
GTCACAGTCTTTCTGAGGGCATCCAGATCCAGCGGGCGGGCACCCGGCTCGAGGATGAGCAGTTTCAGGGTGTGGCCGGTGAGCGCGGTCGATTCCAGGCCGAGAATGCGGGCATCGTCGGCGGACAGCTCAGCTGGATCCCCGGTCGCCACCTGAGAAGTCTAGAGGCCGGTTCAGAGCCAGTGATTGCGGCGGAACTTGTAGTACATGAAGCCGCAGACCGTGACCATCAGAGTCAGGATGGTCGGGTATCCCCACTGCCAGTCCAACTCCGGCATGTCCTCGAAGTTCATTCCGTAGATGCCGGCGATCATGGTCGGGACGGCGGCGATCGCGACCCAGGCCGAGATCTTGCGCATGTCGAGGTTCTGCTGCAATTCGACGCGCGCCAGGGTGGCGTGCACCAGCGAGGTCAGCATCTCGTCGTAGCCGGCGATCCGGTCGGCGGACAGCGTCTGATGGTCGCCGACGTCGCGCATATAGCGGGCCACTTCCTTGGGCAGCAGGTCCCGGTACTCGTTCTGGAGTTTGGCCAGCGCTTCGGTCAGCGGCCACACCGCATTGCGCAATTCGACCACCTCGCGTTTGAGCAGGTAGATCGGCTCGATCCGGGTCTTGGTGTGCGGGGAGAAGGTCTCCTCCTCGATATCGCTGATATCGGCCTCCATGGACAGCGTCACGTCCCGGTAGCTGTCCACGACATGGTCGGCGATCGCGTGCATGATCGCGCAAGGACCCAACGTCAGTTGGGCGGGATTGGCCTCCAGGTGGCTGCGCACCCGGGCCAGGCCGGTGTGGTCGCCGTGGCGCACGGTGACGACGAAGTCGGGTCCGACGAAGACCATGATCTCGCCTGTCTCGACGATCTCGCGGGCCAGGTGCACGGTCTCGTGGGGAATGTAGTTGACCGTCTTCAGGACCAGGAACAGCGTGTCGTCATAGCGTTCGATCTTCGGCCGCTGGTGTGCGTGTACAGCGTCCTCGACTGCCAGCGGGTGCAGGCTGTAGACCTCGGCGACGGTCTCCATCTGGAAGTGGTCCGGTTCGTGCAGTCCGATCCACACGAAGGCCTTGTGGCCGGTAGCCAGCAATTCCCGGGCGCGCAACAGTCCGGCGGCGTGGGTGAACTTACCGGGGAGCCGTCGGCCGTCGGCGTAGACGGCGCAGTCCACCACAGCCTCGGACACCGGAAGGTGGATACGGCTGGGGTCGGGCTCCGGCGGGCGCGGGCGGGTCACGCCGAGCAGAGTCGGCGGGCGCGGCCTGAACGTCGGCATGACCGATTATGCTACGCGGCAGACCGCACCGGGACGTCGGTAAGCGGTTCCCCTCGCGTACCCTGACGCGGTGTCTGAAACGCTACCTGCCCCGAATCTCGTCATCGATGACGAGGAGATCTTCGCCGCCCACCGGGGCGGAAAGATGTCGGTTGAATTGAAGGCCCCGCTGGACACCCAGCGCGCGTTGTCGATCGCCTACACCCCAGGCGTAGCGCAGGTCAGTAGGGCCATCGCCGCCGACCACACCCTCGCGGCCCGCTATACCTGGGCGCACCGTCTGGTGGCCGTGGTCAGCGACGGCAGCGCGGTACTCGGCCTCGGCGATATCGGTCCATCGGCGTCGCTGCCGGTGATGGAAGGCAAGTCGGCGCTGTTCAAGACGTTCGCCGGACTGGACTCGATCCCGATCGTACTGGCCACCAAGGACCCCGACGAGATCGTCGAGACCCTGATCCGGCTGCGGCCGACATTCGGTGCCGTCAACCTCGAGGACATCGCGGCACCACGCTGCTTCGAAATCGAACGCCGGGTCATCGAAGCCCTGGACTGCCCGGTCATGCACGACGATCAGCACGGCACCGCGATCGTGGTACTGGCTGCGCTGCTCGGTGCGACCGCGGTCCTGGAGCGCAAGATCAGCGCGCTGAAAATGGTCATCTCCGGTGCCGGTGCGGCGGGTGTGGCCTGCGCCAACATTCTGCTGGAGGCCGGACTCGGCGATATCACGGTGGTGGACTCCCGCGGCATCGTGCATACCGGCCGCGACGACCTCAACTCGGTCAAGGCCGAGTTGGCCGAGCGCACCAATCCGGAGGGGCGCACCGGCGGAGTCGCCGAGGCGTTGGACGGTGCCGACGTGTTCCTCGGGGTGTCGGCCGGAAAGGTGCCCGAGGATCTGATCGCCGCGATGGCGCCGGACAGCATCGTGTTCGCCTGCTCCAACCCGGATCCGGAGATCCACCCGGACGTGGCCAAGCGACACGCCGCCATCGTCGCCACCGGCCGCAGCGACTTCCCGAACCAGATCAACAATGTGCTGGCCTTCCCCGGGGTGTTCCGCGGCGCCCTGGACGCCGGCGCCCGGCGGATCACCGAGAAGATGAAGGTGGCCGCCGCCGAGGCGATTTTCTCCGTCGTGGGCGACGACCTCGCGGCGGACCACATCGTGCCCAGCCCCCTGGACCCCCGGGTGGGTCCGGCGGTCGCCGCCGCGGTGGCCGCTGCCGCCGAGGTGTGAGCCGGCGGCCGGCGCGATGAGGGGTTTGCGCCGGATCCTGCTGGTGGTGACGGCTGTTGCGGCGGTCTCCTGCGGCAGCCCGGGCGAGGGGCCGTCGTTGGTCGTCGGCGCCGCCGCCGACCCGGAGAACACCCTGCTGGCCAATATCTACGCGGCCGGTCTGCGCTACTACGGCACAGCTGCGCGGGTCGAAACCTCAGATGATCCGATAGCGGCGCTGGACGCCGGAACGGCCCGCGTGGCAACGGGTTTCACCGGCGAACTGCTGGGGCGTTTCGATCCGGGATCGGCGGCCAGGTCAGCCCGGCAGGTCTATCGGGCGATGGTCGGCGCGCTGCCGGAGGGTATCGCCGCCGGTGACTACGCCACCGCGGCCGAGGATAAGCCGGCACTGGCGGTGACCGAGACCACGTCCACCGCCTGGGACAGTCGGGATCTGGCCGCGCTGGTGCGCAATTGTGGCCGGGTGAGGGTCGGCGCACCGACGGGGAGTTCCACGCCGGACACCGTGGGGGACTGCGCGCTGGGTCAGCCCCGTCAATTCGGCACCGCGGCAATGCTGTTCGACGCGCTGCGGTCGGGGTCCGTCACGGCGGCCTGGACCACCACCGCCGCGACCGGGGTACCTGGTGGCGTCGTCATCCTCGTCGATCGCAAACCGGCGTTGATCCCGGCGCAGAACGTCGTGGCGCTCTACCGGCGCAACGAACTAGACCAGATGCAGCTGCGGGCGATCAACGAGATCGGCGGTGTTCTCGACACCGCGGCCTTGGTGCAGATGCTCACGCAGGTCGACGACGGGGCGGATCCGCAGGCCGTCGCCGAACAATGGCTCGCGGCCAACCCGCTGGGCCGGTGATCGTCAGCGCATCCGGGGCATGAACCGCCCGGCCAGCGCCGTGATGACGCGCTGATATCCCGAACCGGAGGCGCGGACGAACACGTCGAGGATCTTCGCGTCGGCGCCCACCAACACCTTCGCCTTGTTCTTGGCCACCCCGTCGAGGATGATCTGCGCCGCCCGTTCCGGAGAAGTGCGGACGGTCTTGTCGAACCACTCCGCCGTCGAGACGGTGTCGATGCCCTCGGCGGCGGTGGCATTGCGGGCGATGGCGGTCTTGATGCCGCCGGGATGCACGGTGGTCACCTTGACCGGCTGTTTGGCCAGGATCATCTCCATGCGCAGCGCCTCGGTGAAGCCGCGCACGGCGAACTTGGCGGAGTTGTAGGCGGCCTGACCGGGTACCGCGAAAATACCGAAGATGCTGGAGATGTTGATGACGTGCCCGTCGCCGGAGGCGATCAGGTGCGGAAGGAAGGCCTTGGTGCCGTTGACCACCCCCCAGTAGTCCACGTCCATGATCCGCTCGATGTCCTTGAAATGAGTGACATCGACGTCGCCGCTGTAGGCGATACCGGCATTGTTGTAAATCTGGTTGACCTTGCCGAAATGGTCGCGGACCTCGTCAGCGTAGAGCAGGAACCGCTCCCGTTCGGTGACGTCGAGGCGGTCGGTCTTGACGCGCACCCCGATCGAGACCAGGCGGTCCTCGGTGACCTTGAGGCCCTCGACATCGACGTCGCTGATTGCCACCGACGCTCCGGAGCGTCCCAGCTCAATCGCCAGGGCCTGGCCGATGCCCGAACCGGCCCCTGTGACGACGGCCACTTTGCCGGCGAATCCCTGCATAAAAGCTCCTGTTGACGGGTGTCGAGAGGGCTAAGGGTAACAACCAGGATGCGTAACGGCCGCGCTGGCCCATACGATGACCAGATCATGAAACTGCGCACTCTCACTGGTTCGCTGATGCTCGCTGCCGGGCTGATCGGCGGCGTGTTCGCCGTTCCCGCCCAGGCCGATACCGCCGGCGATGTCGACGATCTGCTGTCCACCCTCGACGGACTGGGTATCACGGGTATCGCGCCCGGCGACGCTGCGGCCCTGGGTGAATCGGTCTGCCCCCTGCTCGCTGAGCGGGGCCAGAACACCGCAGATATCGCCGGCCAGGTCTCCGATGCGATCGGCCGGCCGCTCGGCCCGGCCACCATGTTCACCGGAACGGCGATCTCGTTCCTGTGTCCGCGCGCGGTGGAGCGGGTCACCGACAACTTCGTCGACGCAACGCCGCTGATTCCGCTGCTTGGCGGGTAGGGGCGGCGGTCCGCTGTCACGACCGTGCGTAGACCGCCCGCGGGGACAGCGTGTCGGCGGACCGACACGCACGCTCGCGAGGGGCCGGGGGCCGCGGGGCGCCGAAGGGGCCGGAGTGGCCGCCGCTACCCGAACGCCTCGTCGAGGATCTCCCGCTGTTCGACCGCGTGCACCTTCGACGATCCGGATGACGGCGCCGACATGGCACGCCGGGAGATCCGCTTGATCCCGGTGAGCTTCTCCGGCAGCAACTCCGGCAGGGTCAGGCCGAACGTGGGCCAGGCGCCCTGGTTGGCCGGCTCCTCCTGCACCCAGAAGTACTGCTGGACGTTCGGGTACTCGTCGAGGGTCGCGGCCAGCCGCCGCTTGGGCAGCGGGGCGAGTTGCTCGACCCGGACGATCGCGACGTCATCACGACCGTCCTTGACTTTGCGTGCCTCCAACTCGTAGTAGATCTTGCCGCTGGTCAGCAGCATCCGGGTGGCCTTGTTGCGGTCGCCGTCACCGTCGGTGTAGGTGGGCTCCTCCATGATGGAACGGAACTTCTGCTCGGTGAAATCGCGAATATCGCTCACGGCGGCCTTATTGCGCAGCATGGACTTCGGCGTGAACACGATCAGCGGCCGGTGCACCTCGTCCCGGCCGTGCCGGCGCAACAGGTGGAAGTAGTTGGCCGGAGTTGACGGCATCGCGATGGTCATCGACCCCTCTGCCCACAACTGCAGGAACCGTTCGATACGCCCCGAGGTGTGGTCGGGACCCTGACCCTCGTGACCGTGCGGCAGTAGCAGCACGACATCGGACCGCTGGCCCCACTTCGCCTCGCCGGAACTGATGAACTCATCGATGATCGACTGGGCGCCGTTGACGAAATCGCCGAACTGGGCTTCCCACAGCACGATGGCCTTGGGATTGCCGACCGAGTAGCCGTATTCGAACCCGACCGCCGCGTACTCCGACAGCGGCGAATCGTAGATCAGGAACCGGCCGCCGTTCGGGGTGCCGTCCGGGTTGAGGGTGAGCAGATCCAGCGGGGTGAACTCAGCACCGGTGCGGGGGTCGATGATCACGGCGTGACGTTGGGTGAACGTCCCGCGCCGGGTGTCCTGGCCGGTCATCCGGATCAGCTTGCCCTCGGCCAGGACCGTTCCGAGGGCCAGCAGTTCGGCGAACGCCCAGTCCACCTTGCCCTCGTAGGCCATCTCCCGGCGTTTCTCCAGTACCGGCCTGACCCGCGGGTGCACGGTGAATCCCTCCGGCACGGCCAGGTGCGCGTCGCCGATCCGGGCCAGCAAAGCCTTGTCGACGGCGGTGGACATCCCGCGCGGGATCATCTGCGCCATCTCCACCGACTCGCTCGGCTCGACCTCGTGTTTCTCCAGCTCGCGGACCTCGTTGAACACCTGCTCCAGTTGGCCCTGGTAGTCGCGCAGGGCGTCCTCGGCCTCCTTCATCGAGATATCACCGCGGCCGATCAGAGCCTCGGTATAGCTTTTGCGCACACCGCGTTTGGTGTCGATCACGTCGTACATCGCCGGGTTGGTCATCGACGGGTCGTCGCCCTCGTTGTGACCACGGCGGCGATAGCACAGCATGTCGATGATGACGTCCTTGCCGAACTCCTGCCGGAAGTCGACCGCGAGGCGCGCCACCCAGGCGCAGGCCTCCGGATCGTCGCCGTTGACGTGGAAGATCGGCGAGCCGACCATCTTCGCGACATCGGTGCAGTACTCCGCCGACCGGGAGTACTCCGGCGCGGTGGTGAACCCGATCTGGTTGTTGACCACGATGTGGATGGTGCCGCCGGTGCGGTA
>JAHZJY010000222.1 GCA_022600695.1 Actinomycetes bacterium
AGTCCGGTCCACATTTTTCCCTTGAGCAGCACCACCACCGCCAGTGCGAGGGTGAGCACGGCCAGGGCGATCACGCTGATCCGGGCGATATCGGAGTCGTTGTCGCGCCAGACCCCGATATCGAAGAAGGACAGCGGATTGAACCCCAGAACCAGCAGGCCCGCGACGGCCACGGCCGCGAAGACCGCATCGACCGAGGTGCGGCCGTCCTGCGACCAGTACACGTCCTGCAGGTGCAGGATGAGCGCGAACTCGTCGAGAACCAGGGCCGATCCGATCCCGAAGAAGATCGCAGCCGCGGTGAACTGGGAGTTGGTGCCGTCCGTCGCCATGCTCACCATGGCGACTCCGGAGATCAGCACCAGGATGACGCCGAAAACAGCGTGGTGAATATGCAGTCCGCCCCCGCCTCCGGACTGGGTGCCGGCTTTGGACGAGACCGAGATGTTGTGCGGCTGCCACCACTTGCGCGGTCCGGGCCGGCCGGCCGTCGCCCGGATATAGCGGGTGATCGAACGGGTGACGAGGAAGGTCAGGCAGAAGGCGATCAGGCACCACATCAGCGGTTCCCGGCCCGGAGCCACGAAATCGAAGCGGAGGTCACCGTAGGCGACGGGGTAAGCGGCTGCGGGCACGCCTAGAAAACTTACGCCCATCGGAGTCCGGGCGTTGCTGCCGGATAGTCTGATCACGAGATGAGCAGGTTGCAGTCGCCCGGGTGGGGCAGTCTCGTCGGGCTGAGCCGATCGGAACGGTCGATGCTCCTCCTGTGGCGGCTGACGCAACTGCTCATCGTCGTGGCGGTAGCGCACGCCTGCTGGCGGCTTTTCGGCCACCTGCCCTACCGGATCGATGCCGACGTCTATCGGATGGGCGGACAGGCCTGGTTGCAGGGTCGGCCGCTGTACTCCGACGGCGCGGTCTTCCAGACCCAGGGCGGTATCGCCCTGCCGTTCACCTACCCGCCGCTGGCAGCGATCGCGTTCAGTCCCCTCGCGCTGATACCGCTACCGGCCGCCGGTGTGGCGATCACCGCCACCACGTGGATGCTGCTGATGGTGTCGATCTGGATCGTCCTGACCCGGCTCAACGTCGCCGGAGACTGGCAGATCGGCGACGAGTCGGCCTGGATCCGGCGCTGCTGGCTGGCGGCCGGGATCGTCGCCCTGTCGGTGACGTGGCTGGAGCCGATCCGGGCCAACTTCTCCTTCGGCCAGGTCAACGTGATCCTGATGACTCTGGTGATCGCCGACTGTGTTCCGCGGCGGACCCGGTGGCCGCGCGGGCTGCTGGTGGGCGTAGCGATCGCGCTCAAACTGACCCCGGCGGTGTTCCTGCTGTATTTCGTGTTGGACCGCGACCGCCGTGCCGTGCTGACTGCGGTGGCGTCATTCGTGACGGCCACTGCGCTCGGCTTTCTGCTGGCATGGCAGGACTCCCGGGAATATTGGATGGCGACCGTGCGCAACACCGACCGGATCGGCAGCGCCAGCCTGAACACCAACCAGAACGCCGCCGGCGCGCTGGCCCGGCTCGGGCTGGGCGAGAGCACCCATTTCGTCCTGTGGACCGCGGCCTGCCTCGGCGTCCTCGGGTTGACGGTATGGTCGGCCCGCCGGGTGCTGGCGGCAGCCGAACCCACGCTGGCGCTCATCTGCGTGGCGTTGTTCGGCCTGGTGGTCTCACCGGTGTCATGGTCACACCACTGGGTGTGGGCTCTGCCGGCGGTGGTGGTGACCGCGGTAGTCGCCTATCAGCGCCGCGTACCGGTGTTGGCTGTGGTCAGCGCAGCCGGAGTGGCGCTGATGGTATGGCCACCACTCGCGTTGCTGCCCGAGCACCACGAGGCGAGCGCGTCGTGGTGGCGTCAATTGTTCGGGATGTCCTATGTGTGGTGGGCACTGGCGGTCATCGTGGCGGCGGGATTGACCGCGACGGCGCCCGTCGTCAGCCCGCGGCGGTCTCCGGAATCCGGGCCGCAGGCTGACCTGATCCGCCCGGCTTGACTTCCCTGCCATCCGGCCCCGACTTCTTGACCGTCGCCGCGTAAATATCGACGTATTCCTGGCCGGACAGTTCCATGAGTTCGTACATCACCTCGTCGATCACGGCCCGTTCGATGAACCGGTTGCCGGCCATCCCCTCGAACCGGGAGAAGTCCATCGGCTTGCCGAACCGAACCGTCACGCGGCCGAATCGCCAACTCCTCGATCCCGGCGGGTTGACCACATCGGTTCCGATCATCGCGACCGGGATGACGGGAACTCCGGTCTCCAGAGCCAGCCGGGCCAAACCGCTCTTGCCCTTGTACAGCCGACCGTCCGGGGAACGGGTGCCCTCCGGGTACATACCGAGCAATTTGCCCTCGCCCAGAATGCGCTGAGCCGCATCCAGGGCTGCCTGTGCGGAGTCGGCGTTGGCGCGGTCGATCGGCACCTGCCCGGAGACCGAGTAGAACCACTTGGTCAGTCGACCCTTCACGCCCTTGCCGGTGAAGTATTCAGCTTTGGCCAGGAAGGTGATACGACGACGAACGACCAACGGGAGGAAGAAGCTGTCGGCGACCGCGAGGTGGTTGCTGGCGAGGATGACCGGGCCGGACGGTGGAACGTACTCCAACCCTTCGACTTTGGGACGACCCAGGAAAGTCAGTAGGGGGCCCATCAAGATGTACTTGCAAAACCAGTACCACCACATAGGTTCTCCCGTGCTCTCTCCCCGGCCGGCTTCATGCGAGGGTGCCCGCCTCCGGGCTCACTGTACCCAGCAGCTGTCGTCGCCAACCACGGGACGAGCCGGTTCACGGCCAATCCTCAGGCGCCAGTCACGGTTCGCCGGGGGTGGGTGCGCCGGCGCCGGTCTCGTCGGCAGTGGGCTCGACGACGATGTTTATCCGG
>JAHZJY010000223.1 GCA_022600695.1 Actinomycetes bacterium
GCCGATCGCGGTCATCACGCAGGTGCCGGCCTTGGACGTGATGTTCATGTAGTTGTCGACATCGGCGCCCTGCACCTCACCGACGGTGACGATGACCTTCTTGGCCATGAAGCCCCCGGTTGCCTCGGCGATACCCATCATTGCGGTGTCGATATCGGGATACACGTGGGTCGCGCCCAGTTTCAGTGCGGCGTCGCGCTTCCACTCCACCGGTTCGATGACGAAGATGTAGCGGGCACCGGAGAGTGCCGCGCCCTGGAGTGCGGCCATCCCGACACCGCCCACGCCGACGATAGCGACATCCTCACCGGCCTTGATCTGGGCGGTGTGGGTGGCTGATCCGTAACCGGTCGTCACACCGCAGCCGACGAGGCAGGCCACCTCAAACGGGATGGACGGATCGATCTTCACCACCGAGGACTCGTGGACCACCATGTACGGCGAGAAGGTGCCGAGCAGGGTCATCGGGAACACCGGTTGGCCCTTGGCGTGGATGCGGTGGGTGCCGTCGGAGATCGCGACGCCGCCTAGCAGGCCGGCACCCAGATCGCAGAGGTTGCGCAGGCCGGCCTGGCACGACGGGCATTTCCCGCAGGACGGGATGAACGACATCACCACGTGGTCGCCGACCGCGACGCCCTCCACCCCCTCGCCGACCTCGACAACGATTCCCGCGCCCTCGTGGCCGCCGAGGACCGGGAAACCCATCATCGGGATCCCGCCGGTCATCAGGTGGTGGTCGGAGTGGCACATGCCCGACGCTTCCATCTGGACCTTGACCTCTCCGGGCGCCGGGTCACCGATCTCGATCTCCTCGATCGACCACGGCTGGTTGAATTCCCAGATGAGCGCGCCTTTTGTCTTCACTGCAAACCTCCGCTGCGACGATGTGGTCGATCGAGAACGTGTTCTTGATCACGTGCGATCATCCTAGGACCTGACAGGTGTCAAGTCACCAGATGGGTACCGGGGCCTGCCCCAGTGGGTAATAGCCGGGCAGCTTCTCCCCGGCCAGGCTGCGTTCGATACGCCCCTGCATGCCCACCGACAACCGGCCCTCCTTCATCAGCTGCAGGTACAGCTTCTGTACGTGGCCGAAGTCGAAGAAGTCCCGCTGCCACTCGATGAGCGCCGAGCCGCCGGCGTCGGCCAGTCGAAACCAACTCCCGCCGATGCCGTAGATCTCCGTATCGCGGCCTTCGGCATCAGTGGCGACCTGCTTCCAGAAGCCCACCACTTCGCCGATCCCCTCATCGATGAGCACCCTCTGGTACGGGTAGCGCCAGCCCTGAAGGCCGACCATCTCCAGACCCAGGGCGATATCCCGGATCTCGCCGCGGCCGATGCACATCACGTCCTCCTTGGGGCCGATGTTCCAGCCGTAGGTGGCGTCCTCGGTGTAGAACTCGGCCAGCGGGGTCCAGTCACCCCGCCGTTCGGCTTCGCGATTGGTTTCCAGCCAGCGTTCGACGAAGTCCTCCAGGTGTTGCCGGGGTAGCGCTCCCATACGTCAGTCCTCCCTCTCGATTTCCTCGATGATCAAAAGTGCTCGGGTGGGGCAACTTTCGACGGCCCGCTCAATCTCGGGCCGGTGGTCGTCGGGAGGCCGGGAGTCGAGAATCTCGACGGTGCCGCGTTTGGGCACCCGAAAGTGGTCGGGGGCCTCCAGCGCGCACATGGCGTGCCCCTGGCACAGGTCCAGATCCACCTCGACTCGATAGCTGCCCATACCTGTCCCGCTATCCGGTGCGCTTGCGATAGCGGACCCGGGCCGGCTGAGCGAGCTGAACGACCATTTTGGAGTGGTCGTTACGGTAACTCTCCGATGACTGCATCATCTCGAAGTCGTACTGGCGCAACAGGACCGAGAAGATCGCTTTGATCTGCATGGTGCCGAAAGCCGCGCCGACGCAGCGGTGCCGGCCCGCCCCGAACGGTATCCAGTTCCAGCGGTGCAGGACATCCTCCTCGCGAGGCTTGTTGTAGCGGTCCGGCAGGAAGGAGTCCGGTTCGGGGAAGTCCTCGGCGATCCGGTTGGAGATCGCCGGGGACGCGGCGACGAAGTCACCGGAATGGATCGGATGGCCCTGTACCTCGAACTCGCCCTGGGCCACCCGCATCAGGATGATCAGCGGTGGGTGCAGTCTCAGGGTCTCCTTGATGACATTCTCCAACTCCGGGATCTGCCGCAGTGCGTGGAAGCTGACCGCCTCGCCGTCGCCGTAGAGTTCGTCGAGTTCGGCGGTCACCGCGGCGTAGACGCCCGGGTGACGCATCAGCTCGATGAGGGTCCACGCCGACGTTCCGGCGCTGGTGTGATGTCCGGCGAACATCAGCGAGATGAACATGCCGGTGATCTCGTCGGCGGAGAACCGCAGGGTCCCGTCGTCGCCGGTGAGCGATACCAGGACGTCCAGCATGTCGCGGTCGGCTTTGTCGTCGGGCGGGTCGGCGATCCGCTGGTCCATGATGTCCCCCACCAGCCCCACCAGGCTCGCACGGGCCTCGTCCCGGACCCGGAAGCTCTCGATGGGCAGGTAGGGGTCGACGTAGCACAGCGGATCGGTGCCGCGCTCGAGTAGGTGATAGTAGTCGGCGAACCGGGAGTCCAGTTGCTCCCGGAACTTTGGCCCGATCAGACAGGCCGTCGAGGTGTAGATGGTCAGTTCGGAGAAGAAGTCGAGGAGGTCGATCTCGCCGTGATCGCCCCAGCCGAGGATCATCCGGCGAACCTCGCGCTCGATGGTGGCGGCGTGGCTCTTCATGTGGTCGCCGCGTAGCGCCGAGTTGTGCAGCATCTCCTTGCGCCGCTCCGGACTGGCGTCGAAGACCACACCCCGCCCGAAGATCGGCGTCATGAACGGGTAGGCCTGCGCCTGGTCGAGGTCCTCGTCGGCCGCCCGGAAGAAAAACTCGTTCGCCTCCGCGCCGGTCAGCAGGATCACCTTTTTGTCGGCGAGCCGGAACGCGCCGATATCGCCGCACTCCTGGCGAACCCGGCGCATTAAGCCGATCGGATCAGTGCGGAACTCCTCGAGGTGGCCGTGTTCACCCCCGGCGCCGGAGACCTGCCGTACCTCGCGGTGGGGCGCGCTCATGGATCCTCCGGATAGCTGAGTTGCCGGCGTTCTTTCGGGGTGTCGGATAGCGGAGCTTCCGGTTGTAACTCCATGGACGCCACGAACCCGCCCCGGGGCGTCTCGGCGACGAACGCGATGGCCCGGGCCAGATCGGCCGCGCGCAGGAAATAGGAGTGCCGCGCCTGTCCCCACCTGGCCCAGTCCTCCAGCGCCGGGGCGATGGTCTCCGGCGGCAGGTTATGGCCCATCGACGTCTGGGTGGGGCCGGGGTGCACGATCGACGCGCGGACACCGGTACCTTCCAACTCCATCTGCAGGTTGGTCACCATCGCGGTCAATCCGGTCTTGGCGGCGCCGTAACCACCCATGTGCGGGCGTTGGCGCAGTGCCACATCGGAGCCGATGAAGACGGCGTCGCCGCGCCGGCGCCGCACCATGCCGGGCAGTACCGCGGTGGCCAGCCGGTTGGCGCCGATCAGGTGGATCTGGATCTGCGACTCGAAGTCGTCGGTGTCGGTCTCGTGGAGCCGGCCGAAGAAGGTGTCGCCGGCCCCGGCGACGAGGAGCTCGATATCCCCGAGTTCCGCAGTTGCACGGTCGACGAATTCCCGCACCGAGTCGGGTTCGGTGACGTCGAGGGGCAGCGCGACCGCCTCCCCGCCGCCGGCGCGGATCTGCTCCGCGAGTACCTCGCACCTGTCCACCCGTCGGGCCCCGAGGGCCACCGGGAAGCCACGGGCGGCGAGTACGGCGGCGGTGGCGGCGCCGATACCTGATGAGGCGCCGGCGATCAGCGTCGGCCGCCGTGCCGGGTGCGGGTCGAAACGGGGCATCAGGCCGTCCTCCCCGCGGTAGGCGTGACATCGA
>JAHZJY010000224.1 GCA_022600695.1 Actinomycetes bacterium
CGTGGCCTCCGGATTACGTTCCACCACCTTTGCCGACAGATCGTTGAACTGCTCCAGCAAGCCCTGTTTCTGCTGCTCGTTGCCGATACTGGCGACCTGGCTGCTGACGGCCACCAATCTCTCCTGCGCCTGCTGCCAGTCGCCCTGGGAGATGAGCTGCTGGACCTGCTGCATCTCAGTTCGGGCGGCGAGTGCCACCTGATCGTCGCGGACCTCCTTGGGGACGCCGAACAGCATGGTCCGCATCCCGTAGAGGGGCTCACCGGGGCTCGAACCCGCCACCACGGCACCGAAGCCGCCGATGGACAGTACGGCCGCCGCCGCCGCACCGACCACGCTCAACCCGCGGTGGCTGCGACGCGGGGTGATGGCGGTCGGTCCGGCCCGCCGCTCCCGGCCCGGGCTGCTGCGCTTCTCCCCCAGTCCGGCGTTGAGTGCCGCCACCGCATCGGCCTCGGTGATCAGTCCGGTCTCCGGGGGCCAGCGCGTCTCGTCCCGCCAGCTTCCGAGCAGCGCCGCCAACTCGGCGTCGGCAGCGTCCTGCGGTGCGATCGGAAGGCCGCCGGCCAGGGCATCGACAAAGCTGTCTGCCCGGCGGATGGCCTCCATCGAGGGCTCCTCGGACCGCCCGAAATCAGGCCCTCTGGAATCAGGCCCTCTGGAATCAGGCCCTGTGGAATCAGGCCCTGTGGAATCAGGCATAGTCGTACCCCGATCCGGCGATCTCGGACTTCAGCCGCGCCAGCGCGCGATGCTGGGCCACCCGGACGGCGCCCGCTGTGCTGCCGACGGCCTCGGCGGTCTCCTCCGCGGACAGGCCGACGACGATCCGAAGGGTGAGGATCTCGCGTTGTTTCTCCGGCAGGATGGCCATGAGTTGCTTCATCCGCGCCGCGGAGTCCGACTGCAACGCCATCTGTTCGGGTCCGACGTCGGGGGCGGACCGTTCGGGCACCACCTCGGTGGGCTCGGAACGGTTACGGGCCGCGGCGCGATGCGCGTCGGCGACCTTGTGTGACGCAATGCCGTATACGAAGGCCAGGAAGGGGCGTCCCTGATCCCGATAGCGCGGCAGCGCCTGGATGGCGGCCAAGCAAACCTCCTGAGCAACGTCGTCAGCCGAGAGGCCACTGCGCTCCCCGGAGCCGATCCGTGCTCGGATATACCGGACCACGATGGGGCGAATGATCTCTACTACTTCCCGGAGCGCATCCCGGCTGCCGGCCACTGCCTCAGCAACGGCCGCGTCGAGACGCTCTCCTGGAATGGTCATCGACGACGGCTTCTCCAACGTTACGTACTGGGCTTTTTCGATGGACGGGGCTCAGCTCATGACAATATCGGCCGCAACTGCCAATATGCGGTTAGCAGCTGTTCCAGCGGCCCCCGTGGCGCGTCACAAAGGCGGCACTTCGGTCTCGGATTTCGGCGATATCCGCCGGGGTGCGGGTCGCACTGCCGGTATCGGCCAGCAGACAGGACAGCGCCCAACGCAGGGGCGCCAGACCGTGTTTTTCGGCGTCGGCCAGCGCCTCGTCGGCCAGCGCCCGGGCAGCGGCCCGCTCGCCGGTGCTGCACAGCGCCGCGGCCAGCACGACGTCGCTCTTGACCCGGTGCCGCCGCAACGCCGGCAGAGCGGAATCGGCCAATTCGAGTCCGTGTCGCGCGTGTCTGAGCGCTGCGGGGCCCTCCCCGCGGACCATCGCCAACTCGGCACGGACCCACGCCAGTCTGATCTCCAGCCGCGGCGGCGGCGCCTCGGCGCGTGCCAGCAGCTCGGTGGCCCGCTCCAGCAGAGCGGCCGAGGCCGCCAGTCGACCCACCCCCAACGCATCGGCCGACAGGCCGAGTAAGGCGTCGACACCGGCCTCGGGGTCATCGCCGGCGACGAGGAAGGCCCGGCCGTCCCAGCCGCGGGCCAGCCGGTGCCAGCCAAGCTGCCTGAGGAAGGAGGCATGGGTACTGAGCGCCAGCGAGCCGAGCCGCCCCCGGGGCGCCCGGCGGATCAGTTCGACCAGGCAAACCCGGGCGGTGGCGTATCGGCCCTGTCCGCCCGCGGCCACGGCGCACAGCCACAGTTCGTCGGGACCGGTTACCGGAGGCAACGGCCACCGGCCCGGATCGGTGCCGAAGGCCGCGGCCGACACGATGGAGGACATCGGGTCGCGACGCTATCAAGAGCGGTTAACAGTTTGTGCCCGCCACGTTACGAACAGATCAACTCAGACCCGGGATCGACAACCGGCTGACCTTGGCCGACGACACACTCCTGCACGATCCCGGCGGATCGCATCCACCGATGAACGTGACGTAAATTCTCGCACCGAAGCTATGCGGTTGGGCACAGCGCGTGGCCCTTGACGACGTTTCGCACGCGCTCCTACGGTGTGCAGGCAGGTAGTCACCGGCGACTGCGAAATATGCTCCGAGAGAGGTAAATCGAGATGCTTCAGCCGCAGCAGCTACCAGGACCGAATGCGGATCTGTGGGATTGGCAAATGCACGGGCTCTGCCGGGGTGAGGACTCGGCGGTGTTCTTCCATCCCGACGGCGAACGGGGCCGTGCTCGTGCACAGCGCGAGTTGCGGGCCAAGCAGCTGTGCCGGCAATGCCCGGTGATCACCCAGTGCCGCACGCACGCGCTGCAGATCGGCGAACCGTACGGCATCTGGGGTGGCCTGAGTGAGTCCGAGCGCGAACTGCTGCTCAAGGGCACCCTGCGCCGGCGCAGCGCCTGACCGGTTACAGCGTCGGGATATCGGCCACACCGCAGCGATCGCGCAGGTCGTTCAAGGGTTGACGGATCGCCCTGATCTCAGCCTGCGTCTGCGGGTGCTCGTCCAGGTATTGCTGGACCTGCTCGCGCACACCGTCCCGCGGCTGGCCCTTCAACCCGGTCACGAACTCGTTGACGTCGGGGTGGGTGAACAAGTAGGCCGACGTCGCCGCCGACACCCCGGCGGCGACCCCGGCCAAGTCCGCGGCCGTGCAATTCGGCGGATCAGCCGATACCGGTGCGGCGGCAGCGAGCAGCGCACCGACGGCACCGAGCGCTCCGACCGCCGCGGGAAACACCATGTTTTTTCGGCTTGTGAGCAACATCCGTCGGGGCTCCTTCTCGGGCTGGGCTAATAGGGCTGGGCTAATAGGGCTGGGGCCGGTTGCCGCCGAGCCCGGGTCTGGACGGGCGGTTATCAGGCCGATCGAAGATGACACCGGGGTCGTAGTTGTCGTAGTAGTCACACGCCGGGGTTCCGAGGCACGGGTACGGGTCGAACGCCGGGATCTCCGTCGGGGCGCCAGAACTTCCCCGAACCGTGCCACTGGCGCACAGCGTGCTGTTGGTCACGGTATTGCAGTCGGCGATCGCCGTCGGCGCGGCGGCGACTCCCGCCGCGGTTGCCGCCAGCACCAGCAATGGAACGAGATGCAGACGTGCGACTCCCATGTCCGACTCTTTTCTGCCCACGGCCGATAGCCGTGCTCACCGGGGCGGGTCGAGTCTACGACTCGCTCTTCATCGAGCCGAGATAGTACGTTTCCTGCCCGGTCGGGTATCCGCCGCCGATGGTGGCGATATGAACGTGGTCGAAATGGTTGGCGGTTTCGTTGCCGTAGTTCGCCATCCAACTCGGCGTACCGACGCCGGGGTAGTAACCCTGCCGCCAGATCACGTGCAGCACCCCCCACCGCTGCGCATTCGCCAGGGCGAAGCCGGCGATCTGATTGCCGAGTTCGATCCCCTCGGGTGACTGATGGTTCGGGATCATCACGTCGATGGCCAACCCGTTGGGATGCCACGGCAGCGGATCCTCCCGGTACCCGCCGATCGTGTTGACCTCCTGAAAGAACATCATGCTGATGGCACGGGCGACCCAGATGGTGTTGACTTGCAGCCCCTCCTCGGGCGTGACTCCCGGGGACAAGGGGAACTGGAAGTCCGGAGCGGCGACCGGCGCACCGGCCACCAACAACTCGGCCTCTTTGGCGGCGGCGACCACCGGGGTGCTGACGACCGGGGCGGCCTGAACGGACGGGGCCGCCACCGGCGCGTCGGCACAGCACGAAGATTCCTTGCCCTGGGCATGGAACATCGCGGCAGAGACGCCAACGGAGGCCGCGACGGCCAGCCAGCGCCTCCGCCCGCCGGAGAACATCCTCACCACATCGTCACTTTAACTTCCGGTCAACGCGGTGTGGTCATCTTCCTTCTCATGCGATGCTGAGAATCCGCGGTCAGGCCCCCGGCTCAGTGTGCGTGACCGTGGTGGCCGTCGCCCTGATCTTCGTCCTCGACGGGCTTTTCCACGATCGCGGTCTCGGTGGTCAGCAGCATCCTGGCGACTGAGGCGGCGTTGACCACCGCTGAGCGGGTCACCTTCACCGGGTCGATGATGCCGTCGGCGACCAGATCGCCGTAGGACAGTGTGGCGGCGTTGAAGCCCTGGCCAGCCGGCATTTCGGCAACCTTGCTGACCACGACGGGCCCGTCCAGTCCGGCGTTGGCGGCGATCCAGTGCAGCGGAGCCGACAGCGCCTCGGAGAAGACGTCGACCCCCAGCGCCTCGTCACCGGACACCGACTCGCGGACCGGCTTCAATGCGGCGCGGGCATGTAGCAGAGCACTGCCGCCGCCGGGGATCACCCCCTCCTCCGCTGCGGCCTTGGCCGCAGCGACGGCGTCCTCGACGCGGTGCTTGCGCTCTTTGAGTTCAGTCTCGGTGGCCGCGCCGACCTTGATCACCGCCACACCGCCGGCCAGTTTGGCCAACCGCTCCTGCAGCTTCTCCCGGTCCCAGTCCGAGTCGCTGGCCTCGATCTCGCTCTTGAGTTGGTTGACCCGGTCGGCGATGGCCTGGTGGGTGCCGCCGCCGTCGACGATCACCGTGCTGTCCTTGCCGACCACGACCCGGCGGGCCGTTCCCAGGACATCCAGGCCGACCTCACGCAGCAGCAGACCCACATCCGGATTGACCACCTGGCCGCCGGTCACCACCGCCAGGTCCTCCAGGAAGGCCTTCCGCCGGTCACCGAAGAACGGCGCCTTGACCGCGACGGCCTTGAGCGTCTTGCGGATGGCGTTGACCACCAGGGTCGACAACGCCTCGCCCTCCACATCCTCGGCGACGATCAGCAGCGGCTTGCCGGCCTCGGCCACCTTCTCCAGCAGCGGAAGCAGGTCGGGCAGCGAGCTGATCTTGTCGCGGTGCAGCAACACCAGCGCGTCCTCCAGAATGGCCTCCTGAAGATCGAAATCGGTGACGAAGTACGCCGACACGAAACCCTTGTCGAAGCCGATACCTTCGGTGATCTCCAACTCGGTGCTCAGCGTCGAGGACTCTTCGACGCTGACCACACCGTCGCCACCGACCCGGGTCATCGCTTCGCCGACCATCTCGCCGACCTCCTCATCCCGCGAGGACACCGTGGCGATCTGCGCGGTGGCGGTCTTACCCGCCACCGGGATGGCCGTGGCCAGCAGTGCCTCCGAGACCGCATCGGCGGCCTTGGCGATTCCCGCGCCCAGGGCGATCGGGTTGGCACCGGCGGCGACATTGCGCAATCCGCTGCGGATCAGGGCCTGGGCCAGGACGGTCGCCGTGGTGGTGCCGTCGCCGGCCACATCGTTGGTCTTGGTGGCCACCGACTTCACCAACTGGGCGCCGAGGTTTTCGAACGGGTCCTCCAGTTCGATCTCCCGCGCGATGGTCACACCATCGTTGGTGACCGTCGGTCCGCCGAAGGCTTTGGCCAGCACCACGTGCCGGCCGCGCGGACCCAGCGTGACGCGCACGGCGTCGGCGAGTTTGTTGACGCCTGCCTCCATCGCGCGGCGGGCGGTTTCGTCGTATTCGATCTGCTTGCTCATGCGGTGTTCATTCCTGTCTGGGCCTGATCTGGCTGAAACTGTCCGGGCTGAAACTGACCTGGCTGAAACTGACCTGGGAAAGTGTTCCGCCCCGGAAATCGCCGGCGCTGGGCACGGGGATCTCCGGGGCGGTTCACGACTGCTACTTGTTGACGACCGCCAGCACGTCACGCGCCGACAGGATCAGGTACTCCTCACCGCTGTACTTGATCTCGGTTCCGCCGTACTTGCTGTAGATGACGGTGTCGCCCTCCGCGACGTCCAACGGAATCCGCTTCTCGCCGTCCTCATCCCACCGACCGGGGCCGACGGCGACAACTGTGCCCTCCTGCGGCTTCTCCTTCGCGGTGTCAGGGATGACGAGACCAGACGCGGTCGTCGTCTCGGCTTCGTTGGCCTGAACGAGGATCTTGTCCTCGAGGGGCCTGATGTTCACGCTCGCCACGTGGTCCTCCACTTTTCGATTAACCAGGTGTTCGGCATGCGTACGTGCCCTCGCGCCGTCGTCGCGGGTGCCGACACAGGGGTTGTCCGCCTGCCGACTAGCACTCTATACATCAGAGTGCTAGCACTCAAGGGGGGGTCGGTGCGATTCGCCCAGGGCCGAATCGCCGGGGTTTCAGTGTCCGAATCGGCGGGGGTCGATCAGCAGATGATCGGCGGTGTTGCCGACCATCTCGACGTCGGTGATGCGGCGGGTGAAGTGCCAGCCGCCGGCGCGGGCAAACCTGTCGAGGTAACGCCCGACGACGACCGGCTGCAGTGGCACGAGGTCGGTGGCCTGTACGACGCAGAACGTGGACCTGGCACTCGCGGTGTCGCCGTCGATCTGCACGATCGGGTTCAGCACCAGATGCCGCGTCATCGGGGTGCCGGCCTCGAAACGCCGCGTCGTCATGGCGAACAGGCCGGCGATATTCGCCGCCCCGGACACGGTGGCCGTCCCGACACCGCCGAATTCCGCCCGGTCCAGCAGTCGCCCGACGGCCACGAAGTCGCCCGAGTCGACCAGTTCGGCGTAGCGGTAGAGCAGCTCGAGCACGGCCGCGCGATCGTCGCTCACACCACCTGCCCGGTCAGGATCGGCAGTCCCGGATCGCTGGCCACATCCAGCGGCGACGGTGCCGCACCGGCACCGACCAGGTGCGCGGCGAACGAGGCGATCATCGCGCCGTTGTCCGTGCACAACCGGGGCCGCGGAACCCGCAATTCCAGACCCGCTGCCGAACAACGGTCCTCGGCCAGCTCACGCAGGCGGGAGTTGGCCGCCACCCCGCCGGCGATCAGCAGGGTTGCCACCCCGAGATCGGTGGCCGCGCGCACCGCCTTTGCGGTGAGTACATCGGCGACCGACTCCTGAAAGCCCGCGGCGACGTCGGCGGCGGGGGCATCCGGGTGCGCCTCCACATAGCGGGCCACCGCGGTCTTGAGCCCGGAGAAACTGAAGGCGTACGGCGCATCCCGGGCTCCGGTCATCCCGCGCGGGAACACGATCGCGGACCGGTCGCCGGTGCGGGCCAGGTCGTCGAGCACCCGGCCGCCGGGATACCCCAGCCCGAGCAGTCGGGCGACCTTGTCGTAGGCCTCCCCGGCCGCGTCGTCGACGGTGCTGCCGAGTTCGACGATGGGACGGTCCAGCGACCGCAGATGCAGCAGATGGGTGTGACCGCCGGAGACCAGCAGGGCCACGCTCTCCGGTAACGACCCGTGGTCGTAGAC
>JAHZJY010000225.1 GCA_022600695.1 Actinomycetes bacterium
ACGACGATCAGTGCGGTCAACGATCGCAACGTCGGCTATATCGGCCTTTTCGGATTCGGCGCGGTGCTCGGGCTGGCATCCTTCGTCACCCTGCTGAAGTGGCTGCTCGCCAACCGGGCCCGGATCACCCTCGTCATCATCGCCGGGCTCATGGTGGGGTCGCTTCGGGCGCTGTGGCCGTGGCAGTCCGCGGACCGTGATCTGCTGGCGCCGTCCACCGATCTCGGCCCGGTGCTGCTGTTGTTCACCACAGGTGTGGCAGTCGTCGTGGTTTTGCTGCTGGTCGAACGGCGGCTGGGCATCTCCGAGGAGCAGACGGATTTCGCCTGACCGCCGAGATCCCGGTGGCGCCGTGCAACGTCGAAACCCGGCTATGCTCAGCGCCAGCACGCAAGGCGAAGGAGAACGTGAACCGATGAAGAAGATCACGACGGCAGGGCTGGCCGTGGTGGCGGTGAGCGTCGTACTCGCCGGCTGCAGCCCCACGAGCGAGCAGGCTGCCACGGTCACATCGGAAACCACGCCCGCAGCGTCGTCCGGGCCTGAGCCAGAGCGGATGGACAACACCACCCTGCACACCTACATCACCGAGAACGAGATCGCCGAGACCCCGTTCGCCGACGGTGACCCGGGCACGCCGGATATCGAGTTCCCGATACCGGACGGCTGGAGCGCGGCCGGCGACGACACCCCGGACTGGGCGTTCGGCGCGATCAGGTTCGACAAGCCGGTCGACCCCGAAGACCCGCCGATCATGATCGCCATCGCCTCCAAGCTCACCGGTGACGTGGATCCGGAGAAGATTCTGGAGTACGCGCCCGGACAGTTGAACGAGCTGCCCGAGTTCACGCCCATCGGCGAGCCGGAGAAGGACTCGCTCGGTGGTTTCGAGGCCATCGACTACGCCGGGACCTACGTGTGGGAGGGCAAGAAGCGGATAGTCGGCCAGCAGACGATCGTCATACCGGGAAAGGACGCGTTATTCGTCCTGCAACTCAACGGCGATGCACTCGACGGGCAGGAAGACGTCGTGCTCGAGGCAGCCAACATCATCGCCGAGCAGACCACGATCACCGTTCCGTCCTGACCGGACGATCGCCAGACTCACCGGAGAACCAGATGACATCTCGTAGCACGGCTTCCCGCCTCCTGATGGCCGCGGCGTTCGTGGGGGCGCTGCTTGCGGCCCCGGTGATCACCGCGCCGCCGGCCGCAGCCGCCTGCCCGGCCAACACGATCGCCGATCCCCGCACCGGGGTCTGCTGGCCGCAGTCCCAGACCACCCTGGGCATCTCCGGTCCGGGCGGAATCTGCCTGCCGGGCCGGATCGGGTTGTGCCTGGGAGCGCTGCAGAACTCGGCGGTCCCGGGCGCGGCGATACGCCCGCCGACACCGGCCGGGGCCAACCGGGTCTGGCCGTGACGGTCTAGTCGTCCTCGGGAAGGACTCCGCGCCGGCGCAGCACGTTGCGCCCCACCGCTGACAGTCCGGGCAGGATCGACAGGAACACGATCAGCAGGATCACCAGTTGCAGGTTGTTCTTCACTACTGACACGTTGCCCAGGTAGTACCCCAGCACCGTCATGCCCGCCCCCCAGACGATGCCGCCGACGATGTTGTAGGTCAAGAACACCCGGTAGCGCATGGCGGACACCCCGGCCAGCACCGGCGCATAGGTGCGCACGATCGGGACGAACCGGGCCAGGATGATCGTCTTGGGTCCGTGTCTTTCGAAGAATGCGTGCGATTCGTCGACGTAGCGCTTCTTGAAGATGCGGGAGTCTTCCCTGTCGAACAGGGCCGGGCCGATCCGGCGGCCGATGAAGTACGCGCACTGGTCACCGAGAATCGCCGCGATCGGCACGCCGATCACCAGCGCCCAGATGTTCACCGGCGGATTCGGCGCCGCCGCCAGCAACCCACCGGTGAACAGCAGCGAATCCCCGGGGAGCAACGGAAACAGCAGACCCGTCTCGATAAAGACGATGATCAGGATGCCCGGCAGTACAGCCGAGGCGAACAGTCCGCCGTCGCCCAGCCAGTACATCGGGTCCAGGATGCTGGGCAGGGCGAGCACGGTGGTGGTCATGGGCCCCCAAGATACGGGTGGGGTTTGACATACTTCCCCTCAGACGAACCCTTCCTGTCAGACGCGCCCGATCAGCCGAGAGGACCTGCCATGCCCATCGCCACCCCCGAGGTCTACGCGGAGATGCTGGATCGCGCCAAGGAGCACGAGTTCGCTTTTCCGGCGATCAACTGCACGTCCTCGGAGACCATCAACGCAGCCCTCAAGGGGTTCGCCGACGCCGGCAGCGACGGGATCATCCAGTTCTCGACCGGCGGTGCCGAGTTCGGATCGGGACTGGGGGTCAAGGATATGGTCGCCGGCGCGGTGGCGCTGGCCGAGTTCGCCCACGTCATCGCCGAGCGGTACCCGATCACCGTGGCGCTGCACACCGACCACTGCCCCAAGGACAAGCTCGACACCTACGTCCGGCCCCTGCTGGCCGTCTCCGCGGACCGGGTGCAGGCCGGCCGCCCCCCGCTGTTCCAGTCCCACATGTGGGACGGATCGGCGGTGCCGATCAAGGAGAACCTCTCGATCGCCCAGGAACTGCTGGCCCGGGCTGCCGCCGCCAAGATCATCCTCGAGGTGGAGATCGGGGTCGTGGGCGGTGAGGAGGATGGTGTCGAGGCTGAGATCAACGACAAGCTGTACACCAGCTCGGAGGATTTCGAACAGACCGTCGCGGCGCTGGGAGCGGGTGAGAACGGCCGGTATCTGCTGGCCGCGACCTTCGGTAACGTCCACGGCGTCTACAAGCCCGGCAACGTGGTGCTCAAGCCCGAGGTGCTCGCCGAGGGCCAGCGGGTGGCGGCGGCCGCGCTGGGGTTGGCCGATGGTGCCAAACCGTTCGACTTCGTCTTTCACGGTGGGTCCGGGTCACTGAAGTCGGAGATCGAGGACTCACTGCGCTACGGGGTGGTGAAGATGAACGTCGACACCGACACCCAGTACGCCTTCACCCGGCCGCTGGCCGGCCATATGTTCACCAACTACGACGGCGTGCTGAAGATCGACGGCGAGGTGGGGAACAAGAAGGTGTACGACCCGCGCAGTTATCTGAAGAAGGCCGAGGCCGGGATGAGCGCCCGGGTCGTCGAGGCCTGCAACGATCTGTGCAGCGCCGGCCGGAGCGTGTCGGGCTCCTAATGTGATCGCCGGATGTGATTGCCGGATGTGATCGCCGGCCGAAGTCAGTTGTTCTGGCAGATCTTCCACTGATCGTCGCGGAACTGCAGATCGAAGCTGCGCGTCGAGGTGGTCGTCGGGTCGAACGCCATGTACGAGGTGACGTTGGCCTCGGCCTGATCACCGTTGATCACCACCTCGTCGATGCTGGCGATCACCGGATACTGTTCGGCCGCCAGGATCCGGGTGGAGGCCTCCGCCCATGAGGCGTCGTCGAAAACGGCGTAGTCATCTCTGGTCTGTCCGCAGGTGATGTCCCGCAGGGTGGCCAGGTCGCCGTCGCGCACCGCGGTGTCGAAGGTTTCGATGGTTGAGCGCACCATATTCTCCTGCGCCTCCCGGGCGGCGCCGGCCCGCAGGAACAGCGCCAGGCCGATGATCGCGGCGGCCAGTACCGCGGCCAGGACCAGCAGGCTCGGGATGAGCCACCTGGGCCGCCGCGGTCCGCGTGGCGGGATGGCCTGCGGTGCCGCGGTGCGGGGCGGCGGGCCGGCCGCGGAGCTGTCCTCGGCGCCGGTGGCGATGAACTCGGTCTCGTCATCGGGCAACCGGTCGATGATCTGCGTCGATCCCGCGTCGAAACCCGGAGCGGTGTAGCGACGTTCACCGGTGGCCGGCGCCGGGGGGTCGGTTTCCGGGGGAGCCTCGGCCGCACCCGCTGTTTCGGCCACCCCGGTCACCTCGATCACCTCGGTCACCGGATCGTTGTCCGCCATCGGCCGGCCGCCGGCGGTCTCGGCGCCGTCGCCGGGGTCGGTCCCGGATGGGTTCGGCATGGTGTGGTGGGGGTCCCTCCGGGTGCTTCTGTCTTCGGACGACACTGCTGCTGCTGTCTTCGGAAGACACGGGGTGCTGCTGTCTGCGGAAGACATTAGCCGGTGCCTGGGACAATCGGTCTGCAACGTCCCCGGGCCACACCGGTACGGTCCGGACCGGCACAATGGTCCCCATGACGTCGTTTGGTGATCTCCTGGGGCCTGCCCCCGTGCTGCTGCCCGCTGATATCGAGGCCGAGGCGGCACTTGAGGCGGGGGATGACCCGGCCGCGGTGGCCGCCGCGCATCCCGCTGCCTCAGTGGCCTGGGCCGGTCTGGCGGAGGAGGCCCTCGATGATGACAAGGCGATCACCGCCTACGCCTACGCGCGCACCGGCTACCACCGCGGTCTGGACCAGCTGCGCCGCAACGGCTGGAAGGGTTTCGGGCCGGTGCCGTTCAGCCACGAGCCGAATCGCGGTTTCCTGCGCTGCGTGGCGGCGCTGGCCCGCGCCGCCGACACCATCGGGGAGACCGCTGAGTTCGAACGTTGCCGGGATCTGCTCGACGACTGCGATCCGGCCGCCCGCGCCGAACTCGGTCTGAGCTGAAGCGTCGCCGCGGTCAGACATCGCCGTTGACCGGGCAGCTCTCGGCCGTCCCGGGTGACTCGATCTGAACGGTGGCATGGTCAAGTCCGCGCGCGGCCAGCACCGCCCGCGCATCATCGAGCACCTGGCTGGAGCGCCCATCGCTGGCGAGGTGCGCGGTCGCCATATCCCTGCCCGGGGCCAGCGTCCACACATGCAGATCGTGCACCTCGGTGACGCCGTCGACCGCGGCCAGCGCCGAACGCAGTTCGGCGACGTCGATATGGGCCGGAGATGACTCCGACAGGATGCGCAGCGCGGCGCGGGCCAGCGCGATCGCCCGCGGCAGCACCCACATCGCCACCAGCACGGCCACCAGGGCGTCGGCATACGGCCAACGTGTCGTCACGGTCACGATGCCGGCGATCAGCACCCCGACACTGCTGACCGCGTCGGCCATCACCTCCATGTAGGCGCCCTTGACCGCCAGGCTGCTCTCGGCCTGCGAGCGGAGCAGCAGGACGACGGTGATATTGGCGCTCAGGGCGGCGAGTGCCACCAGGATCATCGGCCAACCGGGCACGTCCGGCTTCTCCCCGAGCCGTTGAATCGCCTCGTAGACGATGAACGCCGCCACACCCAGCAGCAGTACCGCGTTGGCGACGGCGGTGAACACCTCGGCCCGATGCCAGCCGTAGGTACGCGCCGCCGACTTCGATCCCCTCCTGGCCATCAGCAGCGCGGTCAGGCCCATGAACATCGCCACCAGATCGGTGAGCATGTGGCTGGCATCGGCCAGCAGTGCGAGTGATCCGATTATCAGCGCGGTGGTGATCTCGACGACGAAGAAGACCCCGAGGATGCTCGCTGCCAGAATCATCCGGCTCACCCGGGTGTCGGCAGTCCCGTGGCTGTGTCCGGCTCCCATCGGCCGGATTATTCCAGCCGTCACCGGGCCGGGTCTATGGGTCACGAACGGTACAAAGGACCCTATTCGGGCCGGTCTGGGAGCTTTATCATGGCGGTGGTACGGCAGCGACGGGGGGCGCTGCCGTATTCGTCATTCGGACGAAATCAGGTCCAGGCCGACCAGAACCGGGTCAGGTCCATACCGGCGAAGGCCAAGCCGCGCGACACCCCGAACAGGTCGAAGATCCAGAACACCGTCGAGAAGAACCACCGATTCGGCCCCGGGGCCAGCAGCACCACCAGCAGGATCAGGAATCCGAACTGTTTGGCCGGCTCCAGTGCACGCTGGGTGGCCGGGCTCAGATGCGGTTCGAGGGCGGCGAAGCCGTCCAGCCCGGGAATCGGCAACAGATTCAGCGCCAGCGCGGTGATCTGGAGAAAACCGAGGAACGCCACACCGGCCCAGAACACCCCGCGCTCGGGGTCGAAGAACACCCGCGTCGCGGTCAGCAGTCCCACGCCCAGCACCAGGTTGGCGAACGGTCCGGCCAGGTTGACGATGGTCCGCTGGCGTGCGGTCATCAACCCGGTCCGCAGATAGACCGCCCCGCCGGGCAGGCCGATACCGCCCAGCGCGATGAACAGCAGGGGCAGGCCCAGGGACAGCAGCGGGTGCGAGTACTTCAGCGGGTTCAGCGTCAGATATCCGCGGGCCGCCACATCGTGGTCGCCGAAACGCCAGGCCGTGTAGGCGTGCCCGAACTCGTGCAGGCACAACGACACCAGCCAACCGCCGATGACGAACACGAAGACCCCGACATAGGCCAGTGGGCGCACGGTCTGGGCCGCCGTCCACGCCAGCACCCCGCCCACCGCGGTGATCGCCAGCAGCGCCAGGAACACCGGGCTGGGTCGAACCGACTGGTGCACTGGACGGACACTCACCTCAAGGACGGTACCCACACCCGGTACCCGCTGCGGTGCAGTCGCCCCGCACCGCTTGTCAGCCCACCCGCAACCAACCGGTGGTGTGGCGGTAGAACGTCGACCGTTTCACCTCGCGCGGCGCGGACACTCCGTCGCGCAGCACCCGGGCGCCGGTGGTGCCCAACTGCGCCGCCCGACCGCTCACCCAGTGCCGCCGGGGCCCGCCCAGGACGGTGGCCCGCAACCCCGGCATCGTGGTCGTCGGTTCGACCCGTACCCCGGCGACCGCGCCGTCGAACAGCACCGTGTCATCGACCACCGCCTCACCGTGCAGCCGGTCCGAATCCGCCGGCGGTAGCCACACCGCCGCGCCGGCCAGGGCCGTGCCGGTGTCGTCGCGGATCAGCGGCACCCGCCGGGCTGCGCCGGTAGCGGCCCTGCGAGCCCCGAGTCGGCGCGCCGGCCAGCCCGGCAGGTGGGCCACTTCGACGTCGAGCAGATCGTGCCGCAGCAGCCGGGTCAGGACCCCGGCCAGGTCGGCGTCGGAACCGGCCACCAGCACCCGTCGCGCGCCGTCGACGGCCTCGTCGATGGCGGCGGCATCGACGGCCTCGCGGCAGGGCAGTGCGGCCAGCGCCCGGGGCAGCCGGCGGTCCCCGAAACGCAGCACAACGATCCCGGACGGCGTCACAGACACTCCCTCCGTCCCCGGTCATTCGCGCAGCCCAGCGGTGCTCCGATAGGGTAGCTCTCCGGCTGGACACAGTAGGCCAGGAGTGGAACGGGGTCAGGCCATGCCGGCAATCGTCCTCATCGGCGCCCAGTGGGGCGACGAGGGCAAGGGAAAAGCCACCGATCTACTCGGCGAGCGGGTGCAATGGGTGGTGCGCTATCAGGGCGGCAACAACGCCGGGCACACCGTGGTCCTGCCGTCCGGGGAGAACTTTGCGCTGCACCTGATCCCGTCGGGCATCCTCACGCCCGGAGTCACCAATGTGATCGGCAACGGGGTGGTCGTCGACCCCGGTGTCCTGCTGACCGAACTGCACGGCCTCGACGAACGCGGTGTCGACACTTCCGGGCTGCTGATCTCCGCCGACGCCCACCTGCTGATGCCCTATCACGTCGCTATCGACAAGGTCACCGAGCGTTACCTGGGTAACAAGAAGATCGGGACCACCGGCCGCGGGATCGGCCCGTGCTACCAGGACAAGATCGCCCGGATCGGTATCCGGGTCGCCGATGTCCTGGACCCCGATCTGCTGGCGGCCAAGATCGGCGCGTCGTTGGAGTTCAAGAACCAGGTGCTGATCAAGATCTACAACCGAAAGGCGCTGGACCCGGGCGAGGTGACCGACGCGCTGCTGGCCCAGGCGGCCGGTTTCGCGCACCGGATCGCCGACACCCGCCTGCTGCTGGGCAGCGCCCTGGAATCCGGCCAGACGGTGCTGCTGGAAGGTTCCCAGGGCACCCTGCTCGATGTCGATCACGGCACCTACCCGTACGTCACCTCGTCCAACCCGACCGCGGGCGGCGCGGCGGTCGGTTCCGGTATCGGGCCGACCCGAATCACCACGGTGCTGGGAATCCTCAAGGCCTACACCACCCGGGTGGGGTCGGGTCCGTTCCCCACCGAGTTGTTCGACGAGCACGGCGAGTACCTGGCCAAGACCGGCGGGGAAATCGGTGTCACCACCGGCCGGCGCCGCCGCTGCGGCTGGTTCGACGCCGTCATCGCCCGCTACGCCACCCGGGTCAACGGCATCACCGACTACTTCCTGACCAAGCTCGATGTGCTGTCCGGCCTGCCGACCGTTCCGGTGTGCGTCGGCTACACCGTCGACGGGAAGCGCACCGACGATATGCCGATGACCCAGAGCGATATCGCGCGCGCCGAGCCGGTGTACGAGGAGCTGCCCGGCTGGTGGGAGGACATCTCCTCGGCGCGCGAATTCGATGACCTGCCGGCCAGGGCCCGCGACTATGTGTTGCGACTGGAAGATCTTGCCGGAGCGCCGGTTTCGTGTATCGGGGTGGGGCCCGGCCGGGACCAGACCATCGTGCGCCGCGATGTGCTGGCGCCCCGGTGACGGAGGGGCGGGATCCCCATGACATCGACCCGGATTACGACCGTAAGGGTGGTTTTCCGCGGCTGAGTATGGTCGACGAACCGCCGGGCTTCGGACGGTTCGTGGCGGCCATGCGTCGTGCCCAGGATCTTGCGATGTGCTCGGAGGCGGCGGACTGGAATGCTGCCGCGGACCGGGTCGAGGAACTCGTCGGGTTCCTGGCGCCGCACCGGGCGCCCGGCGGAATCGGGCCGGCCGGGCGGGTCGCGACGCTGCCCGGCGCGGGCAGTCTGCTGATGCCGCCGTGGGAGATTCGCCGATTCGATGCCGAGGTGGTCGAACTCGACGTCCGGTTCAGCCGCTATCACGTCGGCGGCAACAACGCCGTCCACGGGGGAGTGGTCGCGATGGTTTTCGATGTGATGTGCGGGATGGTCATCCACGCCGTCGACCGGCCGATCAGTCGCACCGCGTTCCTGCACGTCGACTACCGCAACATCACCCCGATCGACGTCCCGCTGACCCTCCGCGGGTGGGTCTCGCGAGTCGAGGGCCGCAAGACGTTCGTCGACTCGGAACTCTCCGACCGCGACGGCAGGCCGCTCGCCGAGGCCAACGGGCTGATGGTGCGCCTGCTGCCCGGGCAGCCCTGAAATCTGTCACCATGGCCGGGTGTCTGAACATCAACCGACGGCCCTGCACCGACTCACCACCCCCCGCGCCGCCGCATTGGCGGGCGTGTTGTTCGCGGTGCTGTTCGGAGCCGCCATCATCCTGAGCCACTCGTCGCTGCCGGAAGGCGCCCAGCCCGGCTCGCAGTGGCTGGACGCCGGGAACGACAAGATCCGGCTGTCCGCCGAGTTGATGCCGTTCGCCGGGATCAGCTTCCTGTGGTTCATCGGGGTGGTGCGCGCCAACCTGGGGGGGTTCGAGGACCGGTTCTTCGCCACCGTCACCATCGGCAGCGGCCTGCTGTTCCTGGCGATGATGTTCGTCACCTCCGGTGTCGGTGCCGCGTTGGTGACCACCAGTCACTATCTGGGCTCGT
This sequence comes from Actinomycetes bacterium, assembly GCA_022600695.1. Lineage (GTDB taxonomy): Bacteria > Actinomycetota > Actinomycetes > Mycobacteriales > Mycobacteriaceae > Mycobacterium. Next base: position 9,555 of record JAHZJY010000225.1, read on the forward strand.
CGGTGGCCGACTCCGGGGTCGGGTTGTTCGGCCAGATGATGCTGCTGAAACTGTCCAAGACCTATGCGTTGCGGATGGCGGCGGTGTTCATGATGTCGCTGGCCACGATCTGGCTGCGCACCGGGCTGATGCCCCGGTGGCTGGTGATCGCCACCTATCTGCTGGCCCTGGTGCTGATCGTCGGCGCGGACACCACCATGTGGCTGACATTGGCGTTCCCGCTGTGGGTGCTGATCGTCAGCCTGATGTTCCTGGCCCGGGCGGGGGTCCTGGACCCACACCACAAGGACTGAGCACACCCGGGAGGCGGTCGGTGGGCTCGGTGTCGTCGGCACCGAAGGCCGGCCACCAGATTCGCGGGCCGATCAACGTGAACAGCGCCGGGATCACCACGGTGCGCACCACGAAAGTGTCGAGCAGGATGCCCAGGCCGACGATGATGCCGAGTTGGGTCAGCGCAATGAGCGGCAGCACACCGAGCACGGCGAACACCGCCGCCAGCACGATGCCCGCGCTGGTGATGACCGCCCCGGTCGCCGACACCGCCCGGACGATCCCGGCCCGGGTGCCGTACAGCGGGGTCTCCTCGCGGGCCCGGCTCACCAGGAAGATGGTGTAGTCGACACCCAGGGCCACCAGGAACAGGAACGCGAACAGCGGTGTGGTGTTGTCCAGGGCCGGAAAGCCGAGGAGGTGGATGCTGATCCAACTGCCCAGACCCAGGGCGGCCACGGTGGACAGCGCCGTGGCGGCCACCAGCACCAACGGTGCCAGTACCGCGCGCAGCAGTACGTACAACACGGCCAGCACGATCAGGAGAATCGCCGGGATCACCACCCGTTGGTCGTGTTCGGCCGTCCCGCGGGCATCCAGGGCCTGAGCGTCGGTCCCGCCGACCAGTGCGGCGGGATCCGCCGCGTGCACCGAATTCCTCAGGGCCGCAACGGTGTCGGAGGCCGCATCCGAGGCCGGCGCCGCGTCGATGACCACCTGCCACTGGGTCAGGCCGGTATCGGACACCCCGGACGGCATCACCGAAGCCACCCCGGGCGTTTGCCGGATCGCGGCACCGACCGCGGTGGCCGATCCGGTCGGCGCGATCACCCGGGTCGGGTCGGTCACCCCGCTCGGGTAGTGCGCGGCCAGGGTCTTGAAGCCATCGACCGAGTCGGCGCTGACCCGGAACTGGTCGATCAGGGACAAGCCGACCGGGGTTCCCACCAGGCCGGTGGCCAGTACGCCCAGCGTCAGGA
>JAHZJY010000226.1 GCA_022600695.1 Actinomycetes bacterium
GCCGATCCCTGCACATCGATCAGATCGGCGTTGCCCTGCGACCGGGCGGCGCCGGGTGCGGCGATCAGGTCGGCCAGCCTCGGGCCCTGCCGGGCCCGCACCCAGACGGTCGGTGTCACCTCCATCGCGGTGGGGACCGTCAGGGTTCGGCTCAACGTCACCGGCTCCTCCGGGCCCAACGCCATCGACGCCGCGCACTGCACGCCGTCGGGGGAGTCGGCGCAGCCGTCCCGGCCGAGCAGTTCAGAACCCAGATCCCAGGCCGCCACCTGCGCACCGGCCGGCGGCGGCGGGACGACCACGGTGTGACGCAACTCGACCGGATGGGCGAACCCCGATGCGTCGTACTGGGTCACCGACAGGTCGGTGATCCCGAACTGCACCCCGGACGATCCGTCGTCGGTGCCCACCGCGGTGATGCGCACCCACGGCGTCTCGCCGTACGGCAGTGCCACGGTCAGCGGTGTGCCCGGGGTGTCGAAGCCCAGGGTGGTGGTGCCGTTGACCGTCGAGACCTGGATCCGGCGCACCTGGGCCCCGACCGCGGTGGCGCTCGGGGTCAGGGTCAGCGCGGCGTTGGTCACCGGCCGGTCGAAGTCGATCTGCAGCCACTGCCCGATCGCCGGTTCCAGTGAGTTGGACACCCATGCGGTCGCCGAGTCCTTGTCCACCGCGGCCACCGGTCCACTGGACGGTGAGACGTTGGGCAGGGCGGTGGCGTCCGAGGACGAGCTCGAGGCGCTCAAGCGCCCGCCCGACCACTGACCCCACACCGGGTCCGCACCCGGCGACGGATAATCGGGTACCCGGTTGTAGGTGTCCCGAGAGTCGCCGTCGGCGCGGATCGCCGAGGAGTGGTCATCGACCCGGCCGTAGTCGGTCTCCCGCTGGACCGGGGTGTCGGTGACGATCACGCCCCGCCCGGGTGGCGGCGACAGCCCCGCGCGTTGCGCGTCGGCACTCAACAGCATCGGACCCAGCGGCGGCCGGCCCGCCAACCGCCGCCGCTCGTCGATGCGCAGCAGCGATTCCGGCCCGCCGGCCACCTGCACCATCGCGTTGGCGTCGGCGAGGTAGGGGGCCCCGGGATTACCCGCCGGGGTGCCCGATACCTCCGGTGCGACCGAACCGACCCGGTAGATCTCGATAGCCGGGAACAGCGGCCGCAGGCCGCTGTCGCTGATGAAACCCGCCACGGTTCCCGGTCCGATCCGCTCGCCGAACTCAGCCACCTTCACCAGGCCCGGTGAACCGTCGATGGCCCGGTGCACCAGCAGCGGCCGTGCCGACCGGGATGTCTCGGGATCGAGGTCATTGCGCACCAGCACATACGAGATGCCCTGGCGTCTCAGGGTGTCGGCCAGCCCGGCCGACGGTCGCCCGGCCGCGAAGAGCCGTTGCACCGAATCCAGTGCCCGGATGGTCTGCGGCGGTGTCAGCGGGATGGAATCCCGGACACCCCAGGGGACGTCACCGAGAACCTGTAGGGGTTCGTCGTGGCTGTTGCCCCACACCTGATTGGCGAACGGTGCGCCGGGAACCACCAGCACCCGGCCCGGCGTCGGCTCCCCGGTGTTGTGTTCGGTGAGCCAGCCGGCGGCCTGCTGCCAGTAGTCCGGGATGGCCCGGAAAGTGCCCGGCGGTGCGAGCCGGCCGGTCCAGGCCAGCGAGGTGGCGACCGCCAGTGCGGTCAGCACCACGATGCCGGCCGCCATCCGGCGGTCGCCCTCGGGCTGGGAGAACGCGCGGATCCACGCCGGCCGGGGGACGCTGCCGGGCAACGGGATTCGGCCCAGTAGGTGCACCAGCCCGAGCGCCAGGGGTATCCGGACCACCGGATCCAGCTTGTGTACGTTGCGCAGTGGCGCGCCGGCCGCGTCCAGAAAAGCCTGGATCTCATGGGCCAGCGGCGCGCCCATGCCACCGGAGTAGCCGGCGGTCAGCAGGATCAGGCCGACCAGCAGCATGGTCACCAGCCGTCCCCTGGCCGGCATCGACCGCAGCGCCAGGCCGGCCAGCCCGCCGGCGGCCACCAGCGTGGTGGCCAGCACCATGGTCGGCTGCGTCACCAGCGACGAGGCGGCGGTGGCGGTGGGTGCCACGAAGGGGGTCCAGGCCGACGTCCCGCGCAGCGTTTCGGTGAGCGAGGTCCACTGGGTGGTCACTCCCGAGGATTCGATGAAGTCCAGGAACGGCGGGCTGATCCGGCCCAGCAGCAGCAGCGCCCCGACCCACCAGGCGACGGCCAGCGCCGAGGCCAGCGCCCACCAGCCGGTGAACCGCCACCACCGCCGGTTGGGCCGGTGGCAGGCCCACCAGATCAGTGCGGGCAGGCAGGCCGCCAGGCTTGCGACCGCGTTCACCGCGCCCATCAGCGCCAGGGCGACACCCGCGCGCGCGGCGAGAGTCCGCACCGGTACCGGCGAGCCCCGCAGCGCCAGGATCACCGGCAGCAGCACCCAGGGCGCCAGCATCATCGGCAAGGTCTCCGAGGAGATCGACCCCAGCGTCGTCAGCACCCGCGGGGACAGCGCGAACGCCGCCGCCCCGACCAGCCGCGACGGGCGGGTGCCGATACCCAGCGCCTCGGCCACCCGAACCAGCCCCCAGCAGCCAGCGGTCAGCAGCAGCGCCCACCACAGCCGTTGAGTCACCCAGCCCGGCATCTCGAGGGTGTCTCCGAGCAGGAAGAACGCCCCATGGGGGAACAGATAGCCGTAGGCCTGGTTCTGTGCCTGGCCGAAGGGCAGGTCGCTGTTCCACAGGTTCGCTGCGCGGGTCAGGAATCGCAGCGGGTTGGCGGTGAGGTCGAGTTTGGTGTCCGGTGAGATCAGGCCCGGTGCCTGCAGAAAGCACAGCGTCAGCGCGACGAGGAAGATCCCGGCCAGCCAGCGCCGGGACAGCGGCGCCCGGCCGGTGGAGGTTTCCTCCGCGACGGTGGGCGGTGGGGCGGACAGAGTGCTCAGGCTAGCCGCGGTTGCCGTATTCGACGCGGTTGAGCACCGAGGACGCCGGGTCGCCGGGCTGCAACGGCGGTTTGGTGTCCTGCTGGATCATCAGGGTCACGCCGAAAACCGAGGACGCGCCGAGCAGGACGCCGACCACGATGCTGGCGGCGGCGGGCACCACGAAGCGGGTCATGTCAGCACTCCTAGGGCGGGCTGGGGCGGGCCTTCGGATTCGGCCCGGACAGGGCCGATCCTGCTGGTGAACCTAGCACGCGGGAGCACGTCGACCGGCCTTTGGTTGGAGTCCGGCGGTGGTCATGACAGCATGTGCGGATGATCTCCCGTGTGCTTCCCATCCGCACTCTGGCAGCGCTGACTGCCGTTCCCCTGGTCCTGGCGGCCTGCTCGGCCCCGGCGCAGCGTGACGCGGCGACGTCGTCCCCGACCGGGACCGGTTCGGTCCAGGCGAGCGGAGTGACGCCGATGTCCGGTCCGATCCAGGTCCCCGCCGCGCCCGCGCCGCCGGCCTGTGGCGACGGGGCGTCGATGCTGGCGTCGATGTCGACGCGGGACAAGCTGGCCCAGTTGCTCATGGTCGGGGTGCGCAACGCCGCCGACGCCCGCGAGGTGGTGGGCACCCAGCATGTCGGCGGCATCATGATCGGCAGCTGGACCGACCTGTCGATGCTGACCGACGGGACCATCGGCGAGATCTCCAACCTGGGACCGCTGCCGCTGGCGGTCAGCGTCGACGAGGAGGGCGGCCGGGTGTCACGGCTGTCCTCGCTGATCGGCGCGATACCGCCGGCCCGCACCCTGGCGCAGACCAAGACCCCCGAGGAGGTCTACCAGATCGCGCTGAGCCGGGGACAGCAGATGCGCGGGCTGGGTATCACCATCGACTTCGCGCCCGTGGTGGACGTTTCCGCCCAGGCTGCCAACACGGTGATCGGCGACCGGTCGTTCTCCAATGATCCGGCCACCGTCACCAGCTATGCCGGGGCGTTCGCCCGCGGTCTGCGCGATGCCGGCGTCATGCCGGTCCTCAAGCACTTTCCCGGCCACGGCTCCGGCTCCGGGGATTCGCATACCGCCGGGGTGGTGAGCACCCCACCGTTGGCCGAGCTGATGGACAGCGATCTGGTGCCCTACCGGACCCTGACCGCCCAGGCCCCGGTCGGGGTGATGATGGGCCATCTCGAGGTGCCGGGACTGACCGGGAACATGCCCGCCAGCCTCAGCGCGGCGGCGGTGAACCTGCTGCGCAGCGGAGGTTATGGCGGCCCAGGGTTCAACGGTCCGGTGTTCAGCGACGACCTGTCCAGCATGGCGGCCATCTCCTCCCGGTACGGGGTGGCGGAGGCGGTGTTGCGCGCCCTGCAGGCCGGTACCGATGTGGCGCTGTGGATCACCACCGACGAGGTGCCCGCGGTGCTGGACCGGCTGGAGAGCGCGGTCGACTCCGGGGACCTCTCGATGGGTGCGGTGGACGGCTCGGTGCTGCGGATGGCCGGCATCAAGGGCCCGAGCGCCCGCTGCGGCGGGTAAGCGGGTTCGCCATGGCCGCGGCCGGTGGTACCAAGCGGTTGCCGCGCGCGGTGCGCGAGCAGCAGATGCTGGACGCCGCCGTCCAGATGTTCTCAGCGAACGGCTATCACGAGACGTCGATGGATGCCATCGCCGCAAAGGCGCAGATATCCAAGCCGATGCTGTACCTGTATTACGGCTCCAAAGAGGAACTCTTCGGCGCCTGCCTGAGCCGGGAACTGACCCGCTTCATCGAGGCGATTCGCGCCGATGCCGATATCAAGGGTGCGCTCAGGCAGAGTCCCCGCGAGGTGCTGCGCAGCACCATCGGTTCGGTGCTGAATTACATCGACGCCAACCGGGCGTCCTGGATCGTGCTCTACACCCAGGCCACCAGCTCGCAGGCATTCGCGCACACCGTTCGGCAGGGCCGCGAGCGGATCATCGACCTGGTGGCCCGGCTGCTGGAGACCGGAACCCGCAATCCCCTGCCCGATACGGACTTCCACATGATGGCAGTCGCGTTGGTGGGGGCCGGCGAGGCGGTGGCGACCCGGGTCAGCGCCGGTGACGCCGATGTCGACGATGCCGCCGAACTGCTGATCAACCTGTTCTGGCGCGGGCTCAAGGGCACGTCGGCGGAGAAGGACGCGACGTCGGCGCGCTGAGGTCCCGTCCCGGCGTCAAAGCCCCCGCACCGTCGCGGTCAGGTGCGGATATCCCTTGGCGAGATTGCGCAGGGCGATATCCCAGCCGTCCGCGACGCGGTCGATGAAGACCCCGGGCGCGGCGGGCAGTACCACCGGCTTTCCGAACTTGACCGAGTATCGGACGGCGCCGGGCAGCTGACCCTCGATATTTGCCAATACCGCGGCGGCGCTGAACATCCCGTGTGCGATAGCGGCGGGGAAGCCGAACACTCTGGCCCCGATCCTGCTCGTGTGGATCGGATTGTGGTCGCCGCTGACGGTGGCGTACCGGCGGATCCGGCCCGGACTGATCCGCAGAATCGCCTTCGGTGGGGGGAGTCTGACCGGCGGTCCCGGTGCCGGTTTGGGTTCGCCGGAGAGGCTGGTGCGCTGTTGGTGCAGGAACGTCGAGACCTGGTGCCAGGCGCGATCATTGCCGACGGCGACCTCGCTGATCAGATCGACCAGCATGCCCCTGCGGTGCTCGCGCAGGTTCTCGGCGCGTACCGCAACCGAGACGGTGTCGGTGACCGCGATCGGACGGTAGGCGGTGATGTGGTTCTGCACGTGCACCGCGCCCAGTGCCGGGAACGGAAAGTCGAACCCGGTGAGCACCGACATCACCGTGGGGAAGGTCAGTACGAACGGATAGGTCAGCGGAACGGCACCGCCGTAGCGAAGGCCGGTCACCGCCGTGTAAGCGGCGACGTCGGCACGTTCGATCGGCACCTCGGCGACGGTCGACACCCGGTCGGGCAACCGGTCGCGGCGCGCGATGAACGGCAGTGCGCCCGCGGCGGCCCTGGCCATGTTCAGCAGTCCGGAGTCCGGCATCACGCCCCCAGCATGGCCTGGCCGCAGACCCGGATGACGTTGCCGGTCAGCGCATTCGAGGCCGGGCTCGCGAAGTACGCGATGGTTTCGGCGACATCGACGGGCTCACCGCCCTGGTACAGCGAGTTCAGCCGACGGCCGGCTTCCCGGGTCGCCGCCGGGATGGCGGCGGTCATCGCGGTCTCGATGAACCCGGGGGCGACCGCATTGATGGTGATGCCCTTGGCGGCCAGCGCCGGGGCCAGCGCCTCGGTGATACCGATCATCCCGGCCTTGGTGGTCGCGTAGTTGGTCTGTCCCCGGTTACCGGCGATACCGGCCATCGACGACAGCCCGATTACCCGGCCGCCCGCACCGATGCTGCCGTTGTCGGCCAGGCCCTCGGTAAGCCGCAACGGTGCCAGCAGATTCACCGCGAGTACCGCGTCCCACCGGGCTTCGTCCATATTGGCCAGGAGTTTGTCGCGGGTGATGCCGGCGTTGTTGACCAGGATGTCGGCCCGGCCCCCGTTGACGTCGGAGAAGTGTTCGGCGAGATGGGCGGTGATCCGGTCGACGGCGTCGGGCGCGGTGACATCGAGCGCCAGGGCCGTGCCACCCACCCGGGCCGCGGTCTGCTCCAGCGCCTCGGCGGACTGTTCGACGTCGATCGCCACCACCCGGGCGCCATCGCGGGCGAACACCTCGGCGATGGTGGCGCCGATCCCGCGGGCCGCGCCGGTGACGATGCCGACCTTGCCGGCCAGCGGTGTGTTCCAGTCGGCGGGCCGTTCGGAGGCCTCGGGGCCGACCCGGAACACCTGACCGTCGACATAGGCCGATTTGGCCGACAGCAGGAACCGCAGCGTCGATTCGCAGCCCGTCGCGGCGGGTGCGCCCTGCGGTGAGACGTACACCAGTGCCGCGGTGGCGCCGCGCCGCAGTTCCTTGGCCAGGGAGCGGGTGAAACCCTCCAGCGCCCGCTGGCAGATGTGCTCATCGGCATCGGCAAGCCGCTCCGGAGTGCTGCCCAGGACCACCACCCGGGCGCAGGGCCCGAGGTTGCGCAGCAGCGGGGTGAAGAACTCGTACAGTCCCCGAAGTCCGGCCGGGTCGGTGATCCCGGTGGCGTCGAAGACCAGGCCGCCGAAGGTATCGGCCCAGCGCCCGCCGAGGTTGTTGCCGACGATGTCGTAGTCCCCGGCGAGGGCGGCCCGGACCGGTTCGACGAGGCGGCCGCCGGTATCGGCCGGGCTGCCGATCAGCAGCGGACCGGCCAGCGGCGGCTGACCGGCCCGATAGCGCCGCAGTGGTTCGGGTGCCGGCAGCCCGAATTGTTTGGCCAGGAATGATCCCGGCGCGGAATTGATCACCTGGGACAGCAGGTCGGGCGCCACGGGACTGCCTTTCGGGGAGCGATCACGTCATCGGTGACTCGAACTTACTCC
>JAHZJY010000227.1 GCA_022600695.1 Actinomycetes bacterium
ACCACCACGGAACGGCAGTCCCGGCCGAGGACCGACTCCATCACCGCATGCCACAGATCGGCCACCGCGACCGGGGATTCGTCGAGCAGCCCGACCGGGTCGTCGATCCAGTCCAGGGCCGCGGCGATCAGCGCGGGCGACCCCGGACGTCCGGCGCGACCGGCGAGTACGCGCACCGTATCGGGGCCCACCTCCAGCACGGTCGACCCGGCGTCGCTGGCCATGGCGTCAGGCTAGGCGGCTCCGGCGGGCCCGCGGAACCGCTGTCCACAGGGTCGGCACCCGCGCGGTGACTGTCCGTGCGGGGCCAACCGTGCTCAGCGGTCCCGGGCCCGGCGTTCCCGGTAGGCGGCGACGTGCTGACGGTTGCCGCAGTTGCCGGTGTCGCAGAACAGCCTCGACCGATTGCGGGACAGATCCATCAGCACCGCCTCGCACTCCGGGGCCGCACATATCTTGAGCCGGCGCAGTTCACCGGCCCGAATGAGGTCGGCCAGGGCCATCGCCAGTTCCGCACCCATCCGCTGGGCCAGCGGATCCCCGGTGCCGGCCAGGTGCAGGTGCCACTCGGGCGCTTCCGGATGCCGGGTCAGCCACGGGGCCGCCCGGGTGTCGGCGAGCAGGGCGTTGACCTGCTCAACGGTGCGAACCTCGTCGCCGGCGACGGCCCAGATCCGCCCAAGCCGGTCTCGGAGGCGGTGCACCGCCGCCAGTTCGGCCTCATCGCGGTCCCGTCGTCCCGTCCAGCCGTACACCTCGAGGTAGTCATCCAGCGCGGCCTGATCCGGGAGCTGTTCACCGTCGACCCGGCCGCTGTTGACCAAGACACCGGCGGCCCGCAGGGACAGCTCCGTGTCATGAGTGAAAAGCATTTGACCCGTGACCCCCTCGGGACTTAGCGTCATGACCAACAGACATTTTACTCATGAAGAGAGGGGGCTGACCGATGTCCACAACCCAGGGCCTGAACCAGTTCCGGCTCGGCATGGCGTTCGCCACCGGATCGGCTTTCGCCTTCGGCCTGTCCGGCCCCATGGCGAAGTCGCTGATGGTCGCCGGGTGGTCGCCGACGGCCGCCGTCGCCGCCCGGCTCGCCGGCGGCGCGCTGGTCCTGGCCGTGTTCGCCACCATCGTCCGGCCGAACTGGGTCCGGGAGGCTCGCGCCCACGCGCGCACCGTGGTGCTCTACGGACTGATCCCGGTCGCCGGCGCGCAACTCTGCTACTACAACGCGGTCTCACACCTGTCGGTCGGCGTCGCGCTGCTACTGGAATACACCGCTCCGGTTCTGGTCATCGCCTGGGTGTGGGCCACGACGAGGCGGCGCCCGCACCTTGTGACGCTGGCCGGAGTCGGGCTGGCCGTCATCGGTGTCACCGTGGTCCTCGATGTGTTCTCGGCGTCACCCGGGGGCGCCCGGACCGATGCGGTCGGTGTGCTGTGGGGCCTGGGCGCGGCGATCTGCGCGGTCTGTTATTTCATGATGTCCGACACGGTGAGCACCGATGGCACCGGCCTGCACGCGGTGACGCTGGCCGCCGGCGGCCTGGTGGTCGCCACGATCGCCATCGGCGTGCTCGGATTGTCCGGGCTGATGCCGTTGCGGTTCACCGCCGACGATGCGGTGATCGCCGGCATGAGCTTCTCCTGGATGGTTCCGGCGCTGATGCTCGGTGTGATCTCCACCGCGATCGCCTACACGTTGGGAATCAGCGGAGTGGCCCGGCTGCGGCCCAGTTTCGCGTCCCTGGTCGGCCTCGCCGAAGTGCTGTTCACCGTGCTGGCCGCCTGGCTGCTGCTGGGCGAGCGCGTCGGGCCCATGCAGGCACTCGGCGGGATCGTGGTGCTGGTCGGCCTGGCCCTGGCCCGCCAGGGTGACCGCAGCCCCGAGGTGACAGAAGCGGCCTGGCCCGACACCGGACCGCTCGAACAGGTGGCGTCAGGTGGCACACCGGTGGGTTCACGGTAAATTGAACACCGGTTCCGTTCCAACACTTATCCCGTGAGGTTTTCCGTGTCCTTCCCCCTGCCCGCGATCGGCGCTGTGCTGGTCGCATCCGCAGCCCTGGCCACACCCCTGGGCACACCTGTCGCCAACGCCGTGGCCTGCAACGACGTCCAGGTGGTATTCGCCCGCGGCACCAAGGAGGCGCCGGGTATCGGCCGGGTCGGCGAGGCCTTCGTCAACGATCTGCGCAATCTGATGGGGGGACGCAGCCTCGGCGTCTACGCGGTCAACTACCCGGCCAGCTACGACTTCCTGGCGGCCGCGGACGGTGCCAATGACGCCAGCGCCTACATCCAGAACGTCGCCAGCACCTGCCCGAACACCAAACTGGTGCTGGGCGGCTACTCACAGGGCGCGGCGATCATCGACGTCCTGGCCGCCGTGCCGTTCCCGGTGATCGGATTCAACAATCCGCTGCCGGCCACCGTCGCCGACCGGATCGCCGCGCTGGCCGTTTTCGGTAACCCGTCCACCAGGATCGGTATTCCGCTGACCTCGAGCCCGGTCTACGGATCCAGGTCGATCGACCTGTGCAACCCGGGCGATCCGATCTGCTCCCCCGGCGACGATGTGCCGGCCCACCGCAGCTACGGCCCGGACGGCACCGCCGGCCAGGCGGCCGCCTTCGTCGCGAACCTGCTCTGAGCGTGCACCGCAGGGGGATCATCGCCGGGATAGCGGCGGTGGTGGTGACCGCCGGAGCGGCATTGGTCGCCACATCCGTACCCGCCCGGGCCGCCGCGTGTCCGGATGTCGAGTTGGTATTCGCCCGTGGAACCAGTGAACCGGCCGGCCTGGGCCGGGTCGGCCAGGCGCTCAGTACCCAACTGGCCGCAACCATGGGTGGGCGAACCCTCGGTGTCTATCCGGTCAACTACCCCGCCAGCTATGACTTCCTGGCCGCCTCCGATGGCGCCATGGACGCCACCAACCGCATCGCGGCCATGGCCACGACCTGCCCGTCGACCCGGTTCGTTCTCGGCGGCTACTCCCAGGGCGCCGCGGTGGTCGACATGCTGATGGGCATTCCGCCGCTGGGCAACAAGGTCGGCGATGTGGGGTCGGCACCTCCGTTGCCGTTCAGCCTCGCCGACCGGGTCGCCGCGGTCGCGGTGTTCGGAAATCCAGCGACCAAATTCGGCAACCCGGTATCGCGGGCCGGCGCTCCGTACGCCGGCAAGGCCATCGACCTGTGCAATGACGGCGACCCGATCTGCTCACGGGGCCGCAATCCACTGGCTCACACCGGCTACGAGAAAAGTCCGCTGGTCGGGCAGGCCGCGGGCTTCGTAACAAGCCGACTCTGAGGCCTGCCAGACAATTCTTATGTGGCCGCGGCGGCAGCCGCCCGATACCATGACGTGATGCGCGTGAGGCAGATGTGCACAATGGTGTCGCTGGTGATTTCCGTCACAGCAACGCTGCTGGTGGCACCAGCGGCCCTCCCGGCGGCGAGCGCCGACCCGTGCCCCGAGGTTGAGGTGGTGTTCGCGCGGGGCCGCATCGAACCGCCCGGCACCGGGAAAATCGGTAACGCCTTCATCAACGCGTTGCGCAGCCAGACCGGCAAGAATGTCGGGTACTACGCGGTGAACTATCCCGCGGACACCGAGATCATGCTGGGCGCCAACGATATGAGCCGCCGCATCCAGTCCATGGCCGGCAAATGCCCGAACACCAAGCTGGTCCTGGGCGGCTACTCGCTGGGCGCCGCGGTCACCGATGTGGTGCTGGCAGTGCCGGCGGCGATGTTCGGCTACACCAACCCGCTGCCGCTGGGCATGAACGACCGCATCGCGGCCGTGGCGCTGTTCGGCAACGGCACCCGCAAGATCTTCGGTCCGGTATCGGACATCATCCCGCGGTGGGGCGCCAAGACGATCGACCTCTGCACCGCCGATGACCCGGTCTGCAACGACAACCTGGAGCCCGAAACCTGGGCGGACAACTGGCCGGCCCACCTGCACTCCGCGTATGTCGACTCGGGCCTGGTCAATCAGGCCGCCTCGTTCGTCGCCGCCAGGCTTTAGCCGAGACTGCGGACATCACGGGTGACCTCGACCCGCGCCGCCAACTGATCATCCGGCGGGTAATCCACCCCGATCAACGTCAGCCCGCGGGCCGGTGCCGCCGCGAAGTCACTTGACCGTCGATCGGCCCCCAACAGCGTTGCGCACCAGGCGGGTTCGCGTCTGCCCTCCCCCACCGCCAGCAGCGCGCCCACCAGCGATCGCACCATCGACCAGCAGAACGCATCCGCACTGACGTGGGCGGTGATGAGGTCACCGTCCCGGTCCCAGTCCAGCCGCTGCAGCTCCCGGATGGTCGTCGCGCCGGGCCGGTGCCGGCAGAATGCGGCGAAGTCATGCAGGCCGAGCAGGTAAGCCGACGCTGCCACCATCGCATCGAGGTCCAGGGGCCGGGGCAACGGTGTGACGAAGCGGGCCTGCTGCGGTTGCACACCGTAGGCCGCCGAGGAGATCCGGTATGCGTAATGGCGCCGCAGTGCCGAGAACCTGGCATCGAAACCCGCCGGTGCGCGGCGAATCCCGGTAACGCGGACGTCCTCGGGCAGGAACCTGGCCAGTCGGCGAATCAAGGCGAGAAACTCCGGATCCGCGGGCCGCCGGTGCCGGGGATGGGCGTGCCCCAGCGCATCCGCAGGCACGTCGAGGTGGGCGACCTGCCCGGTCGCGTGCACACCGGTGTCGGTGCGACCGGCAGCGCAGACCCGGACCGGCGCGCGGAACACCGTCGACAGGGCGCCGTCGAGAACTCCGGCCACGGTTCGCTGTCCGACCTGCGCCGCCCAGCCGGTGAAATCCGTTCCGTCGTAGGCGATGTCGAGACGCAAACGAACGTGCCCGCCACCGGATCCGGTGGCGGGCACAGTCGCGCTCATGGGCTCAGGACTTCTCAGAGCCCGATTCACCGGCCGATTCTTCGGCCTGATCCTCGGCCGTTGTTTCGGCCTGTTCTTCGGCAGCCTCGGCGGTCTGGGCGTCGGCGATCCCAGCGTCCTCAGCCTCGAGTTCCTGCAACGGAGTCTCGTCCTCGGCGACAGCAGCCGGTGCCGGCGTCGCCGCCTGGCTGGCGGCGGCACGCTTGGCCCGGTTGGCTTCCGCGGTCACGGTCTTCTCCCGCACCAGTTCGATCACGGCCATCGGGGCGTTATCGCCTTTGCGGGCTTCGACCTTGATGATCCGGGTGTAACCGCCCTCGCGGTCGCCGAAGAACGGCCCGATCTCGGCGAACAGGGCGTGCACCACATCCTTGTCGCGAATCTTCTTCATCACCTCGCGCCGATTGTGCAGCGTGCCCTTCTTGGCGTGGGTGATGAGCTTCTCCGCATAGGGCCGCAGCGCGCGAGCCTTGGGCTCGGTGGTCTTGATCCGGCCGTGCTCGAACAGCGACGTGGCCAGGTTGGCCAGAATCGCCTTCTGGTGCGAGGACGAACCGCCGAGGCGAGGCCCCTTGGTGGGCTTGGGCATTGCGACTATCTCCTAGGTGGGCCGGCCTTGGCAGGCCGGTGGCTGTTAGAGCTGTTCGGTTTCGGCGTAGTCCGCGTCGTTATCCAGTTCATAGGCGGCGTCACTGTTCCAGGTGCCGGTGGCCACGTCGTAGCCGGCCACCTCGGACGGGTCGAAGGTCGCCGGCGAGTCCTTCAGCGCCAGTCCCAGCTGGTGAAGCTTGATCTTCACCTCGTCGATCGACTTCTGGCCGAAGTTACGGATATCGAGCAGGTCGGACTCAGTCCGGGCGACCAACTCGCCGACGATGTGCACGCCCTCCCGCTTGAGGCAGTTGTAGGAACGCACCGTCAGGTCGAGGTCGTCGATCGGCAACGCGAATGCGGCGATGTGGTCGGCCTCCTGGGGTGACGGGCCGATCTCGATCCCCTCAGCCTCGAGGTTCAGCTCACGGGCCAGGCCAAACAGTTCGACCAGGGTTTTCCCGGCAGAGGCCAGGGCGTCGCGCGCGCCGATCGAGTTCTTGGTCTCGACGTCCAGGATCAACTTGTCGAAGTCGGTGCGCTGCTCGACGCGGGTGGCCTCGACCTTGTAGGTCACCTTGAGCACCGGCGAGTAGATGGAGTCGACCGGGATGCGACCGATCTCGGCACCGGAAGCCTTGTTCTGCACTGCCGGAACGTAGCCGCGGCCGCGCTCGACGACGAGCTCGACCTCAAGCTTGCCCTTATCGTTGAGCGTCGCGATGTGCATATCGGGGTTGTGCACGGTGACACCGGCAGGTGGCACGATATCTCCCGCGGTGACCGCGCCCGGGCCCTGCTTGCGCAGGTACATGGTGACCGGCTCGTCCTCCTCCGAGGACACCACCAGACCCTTGAGATTGAGGATGATGTCGGTGACGTCTTCCTTGACACCAGGCACGGTGGTGAACTCGTGCAGCACACCGTCGATGCGGATGCTGGTGACCGCCGCGCCGGGGATCGACGACAGCAGCGTGCGGCGCAGCGAATTGCCAAGGGTGTAGCCGAAACCCGGTTCCAAGGGCTCGATGACGAACTGGGACCGGTTCTCGGCGATGACCTCTTCACTGAGTGTGGGTCGCTGTGAAATCAGCACGGTGTTCTTCTATCTCCTTCTCGGCACCCGCTATTTGATGCCGTTTGAGGTGTCCCCGAGGGTGGTTTCTCGGGGGGCTCGACTACTTCGAGTAGAACTCCACGATCAGCTGCTCGGCGAGCGGAACCTGGATCTGCTCACGGGTGGGCAACTGGTGCACCAGAATCCGCTGACGCTCACCGACCACCTGCAGCCAGCCGGGAATCGGCCGGTCACCGGCCACCTCGCGAGCGATCTGAAACGGAACCGAATTGACCGAGTTGTCCCGGACATCGACGATGTCGTACTGCGTCACCCGGTAACTCGGGATGTTCACCTTGACGCCGTTGACGGTGAAGTGGCCGTGGCTGACCAACTGCCGCGCCATCCGTCGGGTGCGTGCCAGCCCGGCCCGATAGACGACGTTGTCCAGGCGGGTCTCCAGGATCTGCAGCAGGTTCTCGCCGGTCTTGCCGGCCGCCCGGTTCGCCTCTTCGTAGTAGCGGCGGAACTGCTTCTCCATCACGCCGTAGGTGAAGCGCGCCTTCTGCTTCTCCTGCAGCTGCTGGCGGTATTCGCTCTCCTTGATCCGCGCGCGGCCGTGCTGGCCGGGCGGGTAGGGGCGCTTTTCGAATGATTGGTCACCACCGACGAGATCGACGCCGAGTCGGCGCGACTTGCGGGTGGCGGGTCCGGTGTAACGAGCCATGAGCCTTCTTCTTCCTTCCCGATCCCGACCTAGACCCGGCGCCGCTTGGGCGGGCGGCAGCCGTTGTGCGGCTGCGGGGTGACATCGGAGATAGCGCCGACCTCAAGGCCGGCGGCCTGCAATGAACGGATCGCGGTCTCGCGGCCCGAGCCCGGCCCCTTGACGAAGACGTCGACCTTCTTCACACCGTGCTCCTGCGCCTTGCGGGCCGCGTTCTCGGCGGCCAGCTGCGCGGCGAACGGCGTCGACTTACGGGAGCCCTTGAACCCGACGTGCCCCGACGACGCCCAGGCGATGACATTGCCCTGCGGATCGGTGATCGTCACGATCGTGTTGTTGAACGTGCTCTTGATGTGCGCGGCGCCGTGCGGGACGTTCTTCTTTTCCTTACGGCGGGTCTTCTGACCCTTCTTGGCGCCGGACGGGGTGGCTTTCTTCGGTGGCATTATTTGGCCTTCTTCTTACCGGCGATGGTGCGCTTCGGGCCCTTGCGGGTACGCGCGTTGGTCTTGGTCCGCTGACCACGAACCGGCAGGCCACGGCGATGACGCAGACCCTGGTAGCAGCCGATCTCGATCTTGCGGCGGATATCGGCCTGCACCTCGCGGCGCAGGTCGCCCTCCACCTTCAGGCCGGCCTCGATGTATTCACGGAGCTGGGCCAGCTGATCGTCGGTGAGGTCCTTGCTGCGCAGGTCCCGGTCGATACCGGTGGCCGCCAGGATCTCCTGGGAGCGGGTACGGCCGATGCCGTAGATGTAGGTGAGCGCGATCTCCATACGCTTGTCGCGCGGCAGGTCAACGCCTACTAGACGGGCCATGTGGGTGGCTGTTCCTCTTTTTCCGGTCGGAGGTCTGTTCCCAGTCCGCTCCCGCGCGTGTGCGGGGCCCGGCCTCCGGTCCGGGCGTGGGCACGCGGCCTATCCGCGCGCTGGTACTGGGAGGTCTTCATTCAGTTGTTCCGCCCCTGCGACGGGCGGTTGCTACCCCTGCCGCTGCTTGTGGCGCGGGTCGGAGCAGATCACCATGACCCGCCCATGCCGGCGGATCACCCTGCATTTGTCGCAGATCGGCTTGACGCTCGGGTTCACCTTCACGGCTGGTTGATCCTGTTCTCGTTCATCGCTGTGTGGTTCGGGTTCGTCGCGGCTTACTTGTACCGGTAGACGATGCGGCCTCGGGTGAGGTCGTAGGGAGACAACTCCACCACGACCCGGTCCTCGGGCAGGATGCGGATGTAGTGCTGCCGCATCTTGCCGCTGATGTGGGCGAGCACCTTGTGGCCGTTCTCCAACTCAATGCGAAACATCGCATTGGGCAGAGGCTCAACCACGCGGCCCTCGACCTCGATGGCACCGTCTTTCTTGCCCATAACCTCACAGATTCTGCTTGTATCGACGTGGGCAGCGTCCGCCCGACTGCAAAACGTGGGGTCTAGGACTATGCACGCAAGAGCCGGCGCGTAAACCGCACCGTGGTTCTACGATACCCGCTGGGCGCCCGCTCGCCAAAATGGCCTTCCCGCCGCCGCCGAGGGCCCATCGGTCGTGGTTGAGGTGGTGGTTAGGGTGACCCGATGCGACTCTTGGTCACCGGCGGCGCCGGGTTCATCGGAGCCAACTTCGTCCATGAGACCACTCGCGGGCGGCCCGGGGTGGAACTCACGGTCCTGGATGCGCTGAGTTATGCCGGCAGCCGGGAGTCCCTCGGCGGCCTGGGTGAGGCGATCCGGCTCGTCGAAGGCGATCTCACCGATGAGGCGCTGGTCGATCGCCTGGTCGCCGAGTCCGATGCGGTGGTGCATTTCGCCGCCGAGACCCACGTCGACAACTCGCTGGCCGACCCCGCCCCGTTCCTGCGCAGCAACGTCGTCGGGACGTTCTCGGTTCTCGAGGCGGTCCGCAGGCATCGGGTCCGGCTGCACCACATCTCCACCGACGAGGTCTACGGAGATCTGCCACTGGATCAACCCGGAGGGCCTGACACGGTTCGGTTCACCGAGGACACGCCGTACAACCCGTCAAGCCCCTACTCGGCGACCAAGGCCTCGGCGGACCTGCTGGTACGCGCCTGGGTCCGGTCCTTCGGGGTCAATGCCACCATTTCCAACTGCTCGAACAACTACGGGCCGTTCCAGCACATCGAGAAGTTCATCCCCCGGCAGATCACCAACGTGCTCACCGGTCGGCGCCCCAAGCTGTACGGCGCCGGCGCCAATGTCCGGGACTGGATCCACGTCGAGGACCACAACAGCGCGGTATGGCGGATCCTCGAGGACGGCGAGCCCGGCCGCACGTACCTGATCGGAGCCGACGGTGAGCGCGATAACGCCTCGGTGCTGCGGCTGATCCTCGAGTTGATGGACCGCGACCCCGATGACGTCGACCACGTCGCCGATCGCGTCGGCCACGACCTGCGGTATGCGATCGACGCCACGGCCCTGCGCCGGGATCTGGGCTGGGCACCCAAGCACACCGACTTCGCCGAAGGTCTGCGCGCCACCATCGAGTGGTACCGGGGCAACGAGTGGTGGTGGGTTCCGCTGAAGGAACAGGTCGAGGCCCGCTATGCCGTGCGCGGTCAGTGATATGGGAGCGAACAGCATTGTCGGACGGGAACTTTCGGTCCCGGGCGCCTGGGAGATCACCCCGCAGGTGCACGGCGACGGCCGCGGCGCCTTCTTCGAGTGGTTCACCGAATCGGGTTTCTCGGAGCTGGCCGGGCACCGTTTCGACATGCGGCAGGCGAACTGCTCGATCTCGGCCGCCGGGGTGTTGCGCGGTCTGCATTTCGCCCAGTTGCCGCCCAGCCAGGCCAAGTACGTGACCTGCGTCCGAGGAGCGGTGTTCGATGTCGTCGTCGACATCCGGGTGGGCTCGCCGACCTACGGCCGGTGGGATTCGGTGCGACTCGACGATGTCACCCGGCGATCGGTCTACATCTCGGAGGGTCTCGCGCACGGCTTCCTGGCGCTGACCGACGATGCGACCGTGATGTATCTGTGCTCGGCTCCCTACTCCCCCGGCCGGGAGCACACCATCGCCGCCACCGATCCGACCATCGGAATCGAGTGGCCCCTGCCGGGCCCGCAACTGCTGCTGTCCGACCGGGATGCGGCGGCACCGTCGTTGGAAGAGGTGCGGACGGCCGGATTGCTGCCGGACTGGGGCCGGACCCGGGCCTTCATCGAATCCCGGCGAGGCCAGCGATCAGAGAGCTGAACCGCCGGTTCTTGTGCGGACGGACGGGCATTTACTAGGATATGCAACTATCTAGATTTCCCGGGCCGGAAGGCAGTTCATGACAACTCAGATCCCGCATTTCATCGCCGGCAGGCGCAGCAACCTGACCAGCACCCGCACCGCGGACGTCTTCAACCCCAGCACCGGGCAGGTGCAGGCCCGGGTGCTGCTGGCATCGACGGCCGATGTCGACACCGCCGTCGCGACTGCGGTCGAGGCACAGCGGGAGTGGGGCGCGTGGAACCCGCAGCGGCGGGCCCGGGTGCTGATGAAGTTCATCGACCTGGTCAACGCGAACATGGCCGAGTTGGCCGAGTTGCTGTCCATCGAGCACGGCAAGACCCTCAGCGACGCCGAAGGCGACATCCAGCGCGGTATCGAGGTCATCGAGTTCGCCACCGGTATCCCGCATCTGATGAAGGGCGAGTTCACCGAGGGCGCCGGCCCCGGTATCGACGTCTACTCGATCCGCCAGCCGCTGGGGGTCGTCTGCGGCATCACCCCGTTCAACTTCCCGGCGATGATCCCGCTGTGGAAGGCCGGCCCGGCGCTGGCCTGCGGTAACGCCTTCGTCCTGAAACCCTCCGAACGGGATCCGTCAGTACCGTTGCGGCTGGCCGAGTTGTTCCTCGAAGCCGGTCTGCCGCCGGGGGTCTTCCAGGTCGTCAACGGCGACAAGGAGGCGGTCGACGCCCTGCTCGACCACCCGGATATCAAGGCCTACGGATTCGTCGGCAGCTCGGACATCGCCCAGTACATCTACTCCCGGGCCGCGGCCGGCGGTAAGCGCGCCCAATGTTTCGGCGGGGCCAAGAACCACATGATCGTCATGCCCGACTCCGACCTCGACCAGGCGGTCGACGCCCTCGTCGGCGCCGGCTACGGCAGTGCCGGCGAGCGCTGCATGGCCATCAGCGTGGCGGTCGCGGTGGGCGACGACATTGGCGACCGCCTCCGCGCCCGGCTCGCCGAACGGGTCGAACACCTCCGGGTCGGCCACAGCCTGGACCCCAAGGCGGACTACGGGCCGCTGGTCAACGAGGCGGCGCTGGACCGGGTGCGCGGCTATATCGACGCCGGTGTCGCCGAGGGAGCAGAACTCGTCGTCGACGGGCGCGACAAGGGCAGCGACGATCTGACCTTCGGTGACGAGAGCCTCGGGGGCGGGTTCTTCATCGGGCCGTCGCTGTTCGACCATGTGACGACCGATATGTCGATCTATACCGACGAGATCTTCGGCCCGGTGGTGTGCATCGTGCGGGCCGACAACTACGAGGACGCCCTGCGGTTGCCCAACGACCACGAGTACGGCAACGGTGTGGCGATCTTCACCCGCGACGGTGACACCGCGCGCGATTTCGTCTCCCGGGTGCAGGTCGGCATGGTCGGGGTCAATGTGCCGATCCCGGTCCCGGTGGCCTACCACACCTTCGGCGGCTGGAAGCGGTCCGGTTTCGGCGACCTCAACCAGCACGGGCCGGCGGCCGTCCAGTTCTACACCAAGGTCAAGACCGTGACCGAGCGGTGGCCTTCGGGTATCAAAGATGGCGCCGAGTTCGTCATCCCGACGATGAAATAGCGACGATGACTTCTGCAGCACTTGATCACGACGAACGGGTGATCACCGAGACAGCCGCCGCCTTCGCCGCCAAACGCCTTGCCCCACATGCCCTGGAGTGGGACAAGACCAAGCACTTCCCCCTCGATGTGCTCCGCGAATCAGCCGACCTGGGGATGGCGGCGATCTACTGCGGTGAGGATGTCGGCGGCAGCGGGTTGCGCCGGATCGACGCGGTGCGAATCTTCGAGCAGCTCGCCGCGGCGGACCCGGTGATCTCCTCCTTCATCTCGATCCACAACATGTGCGCCTGGATGATCGACACCTACGGCACCTCCGAGCAGCGCAAGTCCTGGATACCCCGGCTGGCCTCCATGGAGATGATCGCCAGCTACTGCCTGACCGAACCGAGTACCGGATCAGACGCCGCGGCATTGCGCACCAGGGCCGTTCGGGACGGCGAGCACTATGTCCTCGATGGCGTCAAACAGTTCATCTCCGGCGCCGGGGTCTCAGACGTGTATATCGTGATGGCGCGCACCGGGGCCGACGGCCCACGCGGCATCTCCGCCTTCATCGTCGAAAAGGGAACGGCGGGGCTGAGTTTCGGCGCCAACGAGGAGAAGATGGGCTGGAACGCCCAGCCCACCGCGCAGGTCATCCTCGAGGGGGTACGGGTACCGGCCGAGGCCATGTTGGGCGGCGCCGAGGGCGAAGGTACGGGCTTCGGTGTCGCGATGAACGGACTCAACGGCGGCCGGCTGAATATCGCCGCCTGCTCCCTGGGTGGCGCGCAAGCCGCCTACGACAAGGCCGCCCGGTATCTGGTCGACCGGCATGCCTTCGCCGGCGCGCTGATCGACGAGCCGACGATCCGGTTCACGTTGGCCGAGATGGCGACCGCACTGGAAACCTCGCGGCTGATGTTGTGGCGGGCGGCCGCTGCGCTGGACGCCGACGACCCGGACAAGGTCGCCTTGTGCGCGATGGCCAAGCTGTACGTCACCGACTCCTGCTATGACGTCGCCGACCGCGCCCTGCAACTGCTCGGCGGATACGGCTACCTCCGGGAGTACGGCGTGGAGAAGATCGTCCGTGATCTTCGGGTGCACCGGATCCTGGAGGGCACCAACGAAATCATGCGCGTGGTGATCGGCCGTTCCGAGGCCGCCCGGGTACGCGCATCGGCGTGAAGGGATTCCTGAGATGACGGTGATCGCGTTCCTGGGCCTGGGCAATATGGGCGGGCCGATGGCGGCCAACCTGGTCGACGCCGGCCACCCGGTGCGCGGATTCGACCCGGTTCCCGCCGCCCGGCAGGCCGCCGCCGGCACTGGCGTGACGACGGTCGAGCATGCCACCGAGGCGGTGACCGGTGCCGATGTGGTGATCACCATGCTGCCCAACGGCACCCTGGTCAAGGAATGCCTCGCCGAGGTCATCCCGAAAGCCGCGGACGGCGCGCTCTTCATCGACAGCTCCACCATCGCCGTCGACGATGCGCGCGAGGTGCACGGCTACGCCGCCGAGCGCGGTTTCGCCCTGCTCGACGCCCCGGTGTCCGGCGGGGTCAAGGGCGCTGTTGCCGGCACCCTGGCATTCATGGTCGGCGGGTCCGCCGATGCCCTGGACATCGCCCGGCCGGTGCTGGAACCGATGGCGGGCAAGATCATCCACTGTGGGGATTCCGGCGCCGGCCAGGCGGCGAAACTGTGCAACAACATGTTGCTGGCGGTCCAGCAGATCGCCGTCGGCGAGGCCTTCGTCCTCGCCGAGAAGCTCGGGCTGTCCGCGCAGTCGCTGTTCGACGTGGTCACCGGTGCCACCGGCAACTGCTGGGCGATGCACACGAATTGTCCGGTGCCCGGACCTGTTTCGACCTCTCCGGCCAACAACGGGTTCGCCCCCGGTTTCGCCACCGCGTTGATGAACAAGGATCTCGGCCTGGCGATGGACGCGGTGGCCTCCAGTGGCGCGTCGGCGCCGTTGGGCAGTCATGCGGCCCAGATCTACGCCGAGTTCGCGGCGCAGCACTCCGACCTGGACTTCAGCGCGATCATCGAGACCCTGCGCTGACGGCCCCGCCTTCTGCGCCCCACCCGCCACGCCCCACCCGCCACGCCCCACCGCCGCGAGCAGACGCAAACTCGCACTCCCGCGGGCGGAAATATGCGAGTTCGCGTCTGCTCGCCGACGGGCGGACTCAGAAATCGCCGGCGTGGCGACGAAGTGTCTCGATCGAGCCGACCAGCGCGCGGGCCTGCCCGGGCGGCATTCCGATGTCGGCGAACACCTGCCGGTTGAGGGTGACGGTGGCCTCCTCCACCGTCGACCGGCCCAGCGGGGTGACTCCGACCAGGGTGGTGCGTCCATCGGTGGGATGTGGGATCCGCTCGACCAGACCATCGGCCTCCAGTCGCCGGATGGCGTGGGTGACGCTGGTGACATGGACCTGCAACCGGTCGGAGGCCTTGGTGATCGGTAGCGCCCCGCTGCGGCTGAAGGCCAGCAGACGCAACAGTTCGAACCGGGAGAAGCTGAGGCCATAAGGCCGCAGGGCGTTCTCCACCCGGGCCAGCAGAATCTGGTGGGCCCGCATCACCGAGGTCACCGCGACCATCCCGTCGGCCACATCACCCCAGCCGGCCTGCTCCCAATTGACCCGTGCGGCGGCGATCGGGTCGCGCTTGTCCGCACTCATCACCGCGGTGGTCAGGCCGTCAGGATCCGGGGGCCGTCGTCGGTCACCGCGACGGTGTGCTCCCAGTGCGCCGCCCGCGAACCGTCCGTCGTGACCACCGTCCAGTCGTCCTCGAGGATCCGGGTGCGGGTGGTGCCGAGGGTGAGCATCGGCTCGATGGCCAGCACCGAGCCGGCTACCAGCCACGGTCCACGGCCGGGTTCGCCCTCGTTCGGCAGGAACGGGTCCATGTGCATGCTCCGGCCGATGGCGTGGCCGCCATAGCCTTCGACGATCCCGTACCGGCGCTCATGGGCGGCCTCAGCCGCGCGCGCGCCCTGCTCGATCGCGTGCGAGACGTCGGTCAGCCGGTTTCCGGGCACCATCGCCCCGATACCCGCTTCCATCGCCCACCGGGTGGCCGCCGACAGCGACTCGTCCGCCGGGATCAGCGCGCCCACCCCGAAGGTCACGGCGGCATCGCCATGCCAGCCGTCGATGATCGCGCCGCAGTCGATCGACACCAGGTCGCCGTAGGCCAGTTCCTCCCCGGCCGACGGGATACCGTGCACCACGCGGTCGTTCACCGAGGAGCAGATACTCGCCGGAAAGCCGTGATACCCCAGGAACGACGGAACCCCGCCGGCCTGCCGAATGACGGCCTCGGCGATATCGTCGAGATCCTTCGTGGACACCCCCGGTGCGGCGGCCTGCCGAACGGACCGCAGCGCCTCAGCCACGACGGCTCCGGCAACGGCCATCGCGTCGACCTCACCGGGTGTGCGGGAGGCCACCGTCTTGCGGCCACGCAGTCCGGGCAGGGACACCATCACAGACTCCGGGTTTCAGCGGCCGAGCGCTTGCAACGCCCGCCCGAAGACCTCGTCGAGGCTGCCCACCGCATCGACGGTCTGCAATTCGGCGCCGCCGTAATGCTCCAGCAGTGGGGCGGTCTCGTCGCGGTAGACCTTCATCCGGTTGCGGATCACGTCCTCGGTGTCATCGGCCCGACCGCGGCCCTTGAGCCGATCCACCAACTCGTCCTCGGGGACCCGGAACTCCAGCACCGCGTCCAGTTTCAGCCCGCGGCGCTGCAGCATGTCGTGCAGGGCCTCGGCCTGCTCGACGGTGCGGGGGAAGCCGTCGAGGATGAACCCGCCCGACACATCGTCCTCATCGAGCCGGTTGTCGACCAGGGCGTTGGTCAGGCTGGCCGGGACCAGGTCACCGGCGTCGAGGTACTTCTTGGCTTCCACACCGAGTGTTGTCGCGTTGCTGATGTTGTCGCGGAACAGGTCACCGGTCGAGATCTGCGGGACGCCGATTTCCTCCGCCAGTTTGACCGCCTGGGTGCCCTTCCCCGCTCCCGGCGGGCCCAGCAGGACGATCCTCACTTCAGGAACCCTTCGTAGTTGCGCTGCATCAGCTGGCTCTCGATCTGTTTCACGGTGTCAAGGCCGACGCCGATCATGATCAGGACCGCGGTGCCGCCGAACGGCAGGTTCTGCACGCCGCCACTGTTGCCGGCCTGCAGGAACAGGTTGGGCAGCACGGCGATGACACCCAGGTAGATCGAGCCGGGAAGGGTGATCCGGTTCAGCACGTAACTCAGATATTCGGCGGTGGGCCGGCCGGGCCGGATACCCGGGATGAAGCCGCCGAACTTCTTCATCTCATCAGCCCGCTCTTCGGGGTTGAAGGTAATCGAGACGTAGAAGTAGGTGAAGAAGATGATCAGGCCGAAATAGAACGCGACGTAGACCGGGTCGGCCGGATTGGTGAGGTTATCGGCGACGAACCGGTCCCACCAGGTGTTCTCCGGGGTGCTGCGCCCGCTCTGAATCAACTGGGTGACCAATTGCGGGATGTAGATCAAGGACGAGGCGAAGATGACCGGGATGACGCCGGCCTGGTTGACCTTCAGCGGCAGGTAGGTCGACGTGCCGCCGTACATCTTGCGGCCCACCATGCGCTTGGCGTACTGCACCGGAATGCGGCGCTGCCCCTGCTCGACGAACACCACGCCGATGATGATCACCAAGGTGGCCGCGCAGACCGCCGCGAACACCATGCCGCCGCGGCCGTCCAGGATGGACTTGCCCTCGGCCGGGATGCGGGCGGCGATACCGGCGAAGATCAGCAGCGACATACCGTTGCCGATGCCACGCTCGGTGACCAGTTCACCCATCCACATCACCAGGGCCGCGCCGGCCGTCATCACCAGGACCATCACGACCAGGGAGAAGATGCTCTGGTCGTCGATGATGTCGAGGGTGCAGCCCTGCAGCAGACCGCCGTTGGCCGCCAGTGCCACGATGCTGGTGGCCTGCAGGACCGCCAGCGCGATCGACAGATAACGCGTGTACTGCGTCATCTTGGCCTGTCCGGCCTGCCCCTCCTTGCGCAGTTGCTCGAACCGCGGGATCACCACGGTGAGCAACTGCACGATGATGCTCGCGGTGATATAGGGCATCACGCCGACCGCGAACACCGACAACTGCAGCAGCGCGCCACCGGAGAACAGGTTGATCAGCGAGTAGATCTGCGCGCCGGCACCACCGCTGACCTGCTCGATGCACTGCTGAATATTGGGATAATTGACTCCCGGGGACGGCAGGGAGGCGCCGGCCCGATACAGGATGACGATACCCAGGGTGAAGAGGATCTTCCGCCTCAGATCGGCCGTCCGCAGCGACGAGATGAAAGCCGAGAGCACTCTTCCTCCTGGGCAGCCGGACTGGAGTCTGGGTGTGCCGATGGGGCTGG
>JAHZJY010000228.1 GCA_022600695.1 Actinomycetes bacterium
GATCGCCCGGCGGCTTGCATGGTTGAAGAAATGCGTGCGGAACTCGACCGCTATGCAATCCAGTTCGTCGAACGCATGGGAGAGCATCAGATATTTCGCTTCGGTGTTGAGCGGGGTTCGCTGGGAGCCCAGCCGGTACCAGGTGGATCCAATCTCCACGCGACGGTGCTGTGTGTCGATGTTCATATAGGTGGTCATTCCCACTGCCCGGCCGGTAGCCGGGTCGATCACGGCAAAGGGACACATGGTGCCACGGTCCTGCTCATCGAGGCGGCGCCCGATCTCGTGGTGCATCTGAGCAGGTTCCGGTATGGCGGTGTACCAGAGTCGCCAGAGTTCGCCGTCACCAACCGACTCGCAGAGCGCATCGTGGTGGGCTGTGGACAACGGCTCGAGGCGGACATGGGTACCCGTCAGAGTGACGGGTGTCAGCCAATCGGTCACGTGCGATCTCCTCACCGATCCCCGCGAGGCTTAGTGCGGATTTCTCCGCAGGCGGAACGCCTGTTGTCGAAAATGTACGCCCCGTTTACCGGTTACCGGTTGCTCTGGTCGATCAGCGATTCGACGGGATCGACGATCCACTGTCGGCCGGTTGCGGTGGCGTCAAACTTGGCGCGTATTTCGATGAAGCCGTGGCCAACGTCGGGTCAGCGAGTGGTTTCAGGTTCCTGGTGGGGTCGTCGTCAATCAGCAGCATGTCCGAGGTGACCATCCACCGAGGCTCTAGACGGGTTCGAACCGGCACCAGAGCGCTTTCAATCCGCCGATGTTTCCGCATCGGTCTCCGCGGCGTCCGGGGTTTCCTCGATGTCCCCGGTGTCCGCGTCGCGTCCGATCAACGTCGCTCCGGTCGCGTAGATCGCGACGAAGACCGTCGTCGCAACGAGGCTGAAACCGCCCGCCCAGTACGCCAACAGCAGTGCGATCACGCAGGCCGCGACCCACCACCCCTGCAGCCGCCTCGCCTCCATGCGGCGAAATGTTACCGACGATAATGGCGGCCATGTCGCACTGGTCGGATCGGGAATTCATCGGCCGCGAATTCCGGGACGAGGATCTGTCCGGTCTGCATACCGAGCGGGCGGTGTTCACCGAATGCGATTTCAGCGGCGCCAACCTCTCCGAGTCGGTCCATCATGGGTCGGCTTTCCGGAACTGCCGGTTCGTTCGGACTACTCTGTGGCACAGCATTTTCCGGCAGTGCAGCATGCTGGGCTCGATCTTCGAGGAGTGCCGCTTCCGTCCCGTCGTCTGCGATGAGGTTGACTTCACCCTGGCGGTCTTGGCCGGGGCTGACCTGCGGGGTGTGAACCTGTCCGATTGCCGGCTGCGGGAGGCGTCACTGGTGCGCACCGATCTTCGCAAGGCGGTGCTGCGCGGAGCCGATCTGACCGGTGCCCGGACCGAGGGTCTGCGCCTTGAGTCTGCTGACCTGCGGGGGGCCCGAATTGATCCGACGCTGTGGACCACCGCGGCGTGCCGGGGCGCGCGGATCGACGTTGCCCAGGCACTTGGTTTCGCCGCGGCGCACGGTCTGGAACTGATGGGCGAGTAGCCCGCCATCCACCGGGCCGGATTCATCCACAGCTGCCGATCGGGCCGCGGAACGCGTCACCCCTGCACACTATTATCGAAACTATGTTCGATAAACTGAGCGACGCCGGGCTGGTGGACACCATCGGGGACGCGGGTCGTGCGGAGAACAGCGCCTGCGCCCGGCGACTCGCGGCGATCGCTGAACTCTATGGACGCCGCGTGATCGCGGTTGAGGACGGCCACGGCCGGGAGATGTGGCGGATCGATCCGTGGGAGGCCGTCGCGGCTGAGGTCGGCGCCGCCGGGTGCATCACCGCTGCGGCCGCGGGATCGCTGATGCACAACGCCATTTGCATCCGCGAACGGCTACCCCGGGTGGGTGCGTTGTTCGCCACCGGGGCCATCGACTACCGCACCGTACGGATGATCGTCGCCCGCACGCTGCTGGCCCTGGAGCCGGACGTCTTGGCGGCTATCGACGCGGAGTTGGCCGGGGCAATGCCGGGCTGGGGGCCGCTATCGGTTCTCAAGATGCAACAGGCCGTCGACGCCGTCGTCGTACGCCACGACCCGCAGGCGCGTCGGCGCACCGAGGGCCGGACTCGGGGTCGTCACGTCGACATCGCCCACGATCGGGATATCTCCCACCTGACAGGGCGGCTGAATAACGCTGAGGCGACGTTGCTCGACCGCCGGCTGACGTCACTGGCGCACTCGGTCTGCGATGACGACCCTCGCACTATCGACCAGAAACGTGCCGATGCGATGGGTGCGTTGGCAGCCGGCTACGCCATACTGGCCTGCGCCTGCGGCACGCCGGACTGTCCAGCCGGCTCCGACGGTGACTCCGCGCCGTCGGTGGTCGTGCATATCGTTGCCGAGGCCGCCGCGATCGACTCCGCAGATGCCGGGACCGTCCACGGGTATCGCCCCGGGGACGACACCGTAGAGATCATCGCCAGCAAGGAACGTTTGGGCGAAATCCTTCGCGGGAGCGGCGAACCTGACAACGCGCCTCAGCGGGCTCCGGTGTCGGGCGTCGTGATGGGTGGATCATCCATCCCTGCAGCGGTTCTCGCCGATCTGGTTGACCGCGGTGTCGCCGAACTGCGTGAAGTCGTTCACCCCGGGGCGAGCCCACCCGAGCAGCGTTACCGCCCATCGAAGACACTGGCGGACTTCGTTCGCTGCCGCGACCTCACCTGTCGATTCCCCGGCTGTGAACGCCCCGCCGAGGTCTGCGATATCGACCACACGGTGCCCTACGACCGCGGTGGGCTGACGCACGCCTCCAACCTGAAATCACTCTGCCGGAAGCACCACTTGGTCAAAACGTTTTGGTCCGGCCGCGGTGGCTGGCATGACGAACAGCTCCCCGATGGCACGGTCGTCTGGACCGCGCCGTCGGGACATGTCTACCGCACCGCGCCGGGAAGTGCCCTGCTGGTACCCGCATTGTCGATGCCCACCGGAGCACTCGAATCACCGCTCCCGCAGCAGGTGTCAGCGCGCCGCGGTGTCATGATGCCGAGGCGGATGCGCACCCGTGCCGCAGATCGGCGCCACCGGATCCTCTGCGAGCGGCAACGTAACGCCGACGCGGCTAGGCGCTCTTGAGGCGAATCCTCCACCGCACCAGCAGCAGATAGCCGATACTCAGCAGTGCCAGCATCGCCATGTCGAACCACCAACTCGACGCGGTGTGTTCCCACCACCGGTCCTTCGGCGTCAGTGGCCCCGGCACCAGGTTGACCAGATCCACCGTCGAGGCCGATGCGGCGAATCCCCACCGGGCCGGTGTCACCCACGAAAGCTGATCGAGCACAGGGCGGTTCGTCACCGGGATCATGCCGCCGGAGAACACCAACTGGCTCATGATCGCCACCACCAACAGGGGCATGATCTGCTCATTGGACTTGGCGATCGCCGACAGCAGCAGTCCCAGGTTGGCCGAGGCCACACACGTTGCCGCGATGGTCACGAACAACTCCAGGACCGGACTGCCCAGCGCCACCGCTCCCTGGGTGGGGCCGCCCTTGCCCATCACCACGATCGTGGTCACGATCGCTGCCTGCAGCACGGCGAACACCGTGTACACACACACCTTGGCCAACAGGTAGGCCGTCGTGGACAACCCGACCGCCTGTTCACGCCGGAAAATCGCCCGCTCGCCGATGAGGTCGCGGATGGTCAGCGCCGTGCCCATGAAGATGGCGCCGACGTTGAGCAGCACCAGGATCTGTCCGGGTTCGTTGGGGGCGTCTCCCATCGGGTCGGGCACGCCGAAGCCGACGGTGCCGGGCACCGCCAGCGACAGCACCCCCATGATGAACGGCAGCAATGCCAGGAAGAGGAAATAGCCGCGGTCGGAGATGATCAGCCGGGCCTGGCGTCGCACGATGGTGGAGAACTGGCGCAGCAGGCTGGTGTGCGTCGGTGCTCCCAGGTCGGACGGCGCCTCGGCGGGCGGCGGGGGCGGTTGCGGTCCGCTCATCGCGAGATATCGGTCGTTGGCTCCCTGCGGGTCGCCGGCCACGGTGCTGAAGATGTCGGCCCAGTTGGTGGTGCCCATCGCCTGGCCGATCAGGCTGGGCGGCCCGCAGAACGCGGTCTTACCGCCCGGGGCCAGCAGCAGCACCTGATCGCACACGTCCAGATAGGTCAGGGAATGGGTGACCACCAACACCACCCGGCCGGCATCGGCGAGCTGCCGCAGCATCGTCATCACCTGCCGGTCCAGCGCCGGATCGAGCCCGGAGGTGGGCTCGTCCAGGATCAGCAGCGACGGTCCGGTCAGCAGTTCCAGCGCCACCGAGGCGCGCTTGCGCTGACCACCGGAGAGCCGGTCGACACGGGTGTTCGCGTGCTGGGTCATTTCCAGTTCCGCCAGCACCTGCTCGACGATCTGTCGGCGGTCCTCGACGGTGGTGTCCGGCGGCAACCGCAACTCGGCGGCATACATCAGGGCCTGGCTGACGGTCAGCTGACCGTGGACCACATCGTCCTGCGGCACCATCCCGATCCGGGACCGCAGCGACGCGAACTCGGCGTGGATGTTGTGTCCCTCGAAGCTGACCGTGCCGGTGGTCGGGTGGGTGGACCCGGCGATCTGACGGGCCAGGGTGGACTTGCCCGCCCCGGACGGACCGATGATCGCGGTCAGGGTTCCGGGCCGGGCGGTGAACGAAATGTTCTCCAACAAGGTCTTGGTGCCCTCGATGGTCCATGTCACCGCGCGCACGTCGAGACCACCGGTTCCGGTGGCCGCAGCGGTCGCGGTGTGCCGCACCAGGGTGCCATCGCGGAACACCAGGTCGACGTTGCCGACGGTGACCACGTCGCCTTCGTTGAGCAGGGCCTTGTCCACCCGGGTGCCGTTGACGAAAGTGCCGTTGATGGAACGGTTGTCGGCGACGGCCATCCCGCCCGGCGTCGGGATCAGCGTCGCGTGATGACGGGACGCCAGCACGTCGGGGATGACGATGTCGTTGTCGGTCGCCCGTCCGATGGTCAGCGACCCCGGTGGCGCGGCGGCCGCCGGGGAGGAGCCCGGACGCAGGATCTTCAGCATCGAGGTGGCCAGATTCGACGCTCCGCCCGGTCGCGCTGATGACGGACCCATCCGGGTGGCGGCGGCGTCCGGGGAGACCTGGGCGGGAGCGGTCGGCCGGGTGGGCGGCGCATAGGGCGGAAACGGTGGCGGCTGATAAGACGGCGGAGCAGGTGGGGCGGGCGGGGACAGCACCACCGTCGACGTCTGCGGCGGAGGCCCCGCCGCCACCTGGTGCCGGCCCACCTCGAAGCTGAGCGCCGGGCCGTCCGGGTTGCCGAGGTTCACCGACGTTCCGTCGGCGATGTCGACGACCTGGACCCGCCGGCCGTGGGCGAAGATGCCGTTGAGCGAACCGTTATCGGTCGCGGTCCAGCGACCGTGCTCGAATCGGAGCACCACGTGCGCGCGCGACACCAATGGATGGGGGATGCGGATATCGGCCCGCAAATCGCGACCCACAACCACATCGTGTCCCGCCGCGAACGTGCGTGGCGGTCCGTCACAGCGAACAGTTAGCGCAGGCCCGGAACCTGCTGGGGGACGGTTCATCGGCGCCAACTCTATCCGTCGGGTCCTCCGGTCAGGACGCATCGCGTCCGCGAATAGATCGTCGGCATGCATTTGTTGCAATGCGTACACAGCGACTTGACCGAGTGCGCCCCGCCATCGGCCTCGATCCGGTTGATCAGGTCCGGCTCGGCGAGCAGCGCCCGGCCCATCGCGACGAAGTCGAAGCCCTCGGCCATCGCGGTGTCCATCGTCTCTCGGTTGGTGATCCCGCCGAGCAGGATCAGCGGCATGGTGAGCTCGCGGCGGAACAGCAGCGCATCGCGGAGCAGGAAGGCGTCCCGGTAGGGATACCTGCGGAGGAACTTGGTGCCGGTGGCCCGGATGCCCCAACGCAGCGGAGGTTTGAACGTCCCGGCGAACTCCTTGATCGGCACGTCGCCACGGAACAGGTACATCGGGTTGACCAGGGAGCTGCCGGCGGTCAGTTCCAGTGCATCCAGGCCGCCGTCGTCCTGCAGCCAGCGGGCGGTTTGCAGCGACTCTTCGATGTCGATCCCGCCGCGCACCCCGTCGGACATGGTGAGCTTGGCGGTCACCGCGATCGCCGGTGATCCGTCCCGTGCGACCTCGTCGCGCACTGCGCGAACGATGCCGCGGGCCACCTTCGCCCGATTCTCCAGTGCGCCCCCGAAGGCGTCGCTGCGTCGGTTGATCAGCGGGGACAGAAACGAGCTGGCCAGATAGTTGTGGCCGAGGTGGATCTCGACAGCGTCGAACCCGGCGTCAATCGCGTAGCGCGCCGCGGCCGCATGCGCGCCGATCACCTCATCGATGTCGGCGCGGCTCGCGTGCCGGGCGAAACGCATCGACAGCGGGTTGAAGAACCGCACCGGGGCCAGCGCGGGAGCCCTATTGGACCGGGCGTTGGCCACCGGCCCGGCGTGCCCGATCTGGGCGCTGATCGCCGCGCCCTCGTCGTGCACCGCCTCGGCGAGACGTTGCAGTCCGGGGCGCGCCTCCGGACGCATCCACAGCGCCGAGGCGTCGGTGCGTCCGCCCCGGCTGACCGCGCAGTAGGCGACCGTGGTCATGCCGACTCCGCCGGCGGCCATCACCCGGTGGAAGGCGATCAGATCGTCGCTGACCAACGCTCCGGGCGTGCGGGCCTCGAAGGTGGCGGCCTTGATGGTCCGGTTGCGCAGCGTGACCGGACCGAGCTGGGACGGGCTGAATACGTCCCGGGCACCGTTCATATGCAGAATGTAGCCGTGCCCGCGCAAACCCTGGACGGCAAGCTGACCCGCGACGAGATCTTCGTCGATCTCACCGAGCGGGTTGCGGTGCTCACCGCGGCCGGCCTTACCCCCGGTCTGGGCACCGTCCTGGTCGGCGAAGACCCGGGTTCGCGCGCCTACGTGCGCGGCAAGCACTCCGACTGCGCGAAGGTCGGTATCACCTCGATCCGGCGTGACCTGCCGGCCGATGTCTCCCAGGCGCAACTCGACGACACCATCGACGAACTCAACGCCGACCCGGACTGCACCGGCTACATCGTGCAATTGCCGCTGCCGCGCCACCTCGACGAGAACGCCGCCCTGGAGCGGATCGACCCGACCAGGGATGCCGACGGCCTGCACCCGACCAACCTGGGCCGGCTGGTGTTGAACGAAGCCGCCCCGCTGCCCTGCACCCCGCGCGGCATCGTCGCGCTGCTGCGCCGCTACGAGGTGCCGATCGACGGCGCCCATGTCGTGGTGATAGGCCGCGGTGTCACGGTCGGCCGGCCGCTGGGCCTGCTGCTGACCCGGCGCACCGAGAACGCCACGGTGACGTTGTGCCACACCGGAACCCGAGATCTGCCGGCGCTCACCCGGCAGGCCGATATCGTCATCGCGGCGGTCGGCGTCCCGCATATGCTGACCGGCGATATGGTGCGGCCCGGCGCCGCCGTGGTGGACGTCGGGGTGAGTCGGGTCGACGGCAAGCTGACCGGCGATGTGGCACCCGACGTGTGGGACGTCGCCGGGTACGTATCGCCCAATCCGGGCGGTGTCGGCCCGCTCACCCGCGCCTTCCTGCTGACCAACGTCGTTGAACGAGCAGAAGCGCAACGGCAGTGATCCGGTCCCAGTGGCCGATCCTGGCCGTCGCGTCGATCTTCGCGGTGGCCATGGTGCTCGTCGCCGCCGGTTTCTGGCGGCGCGGGACGTTCCTCATCGGGATCGGGGTCGGGGTGGCCGCCGGGCTGCGCCTGGTGCTGCCCGACGACCGGGCCGGCCTGTTGGTGGTGCGGAGCAAAAGCCTCGACTTCGCCACCATGACCACGCTCAGCGTGGTGGTGATCTACATCGCCTGGACCATCGACCCGCTGGGGACCAGTTGATCCAGGGTCTCACCCCAGGGTCGCCCGCACGCACACTGTGACATAGGGCAGTGCGATGCCCTCGGCGTTTCTCAGCGCCGGGTGGGTGGCCAGCAGGTCACGGACCGCTTCGAGGGTCCGGGTACGAACCTCCGCCGGCGAGGTGATGCAGTAACTGCGCGAGGAGACGTAGTCGATCAGCGCCTGCGGCGTGATGTAGTTGGTCCACTCCACCTGCTGAGTCGCCACATCGGTGAACCGGGCCGGCAGGTCAGTGCGGGTATTGGCGATATCGTGTTCGAGACCGACGATGCGGCCGAAATCCCTTACCCAGCCGAGTCTCTCGTCGCGGGTGTTCCACACCAGCCCGAGCCGCCCGCCCGGCCGCAGCACCCGCGCGATCTCCGCCGTCGCCCGGTCGACATCGAACCAGTGCCAGGCCTGGGCCACCAGTACGGCGTCGACGGAGCAGTCCGGCAACGGAATCTGCTCGGCGGTGCCCAGCAACGCCGGTGTGCCGGGCAGGGTGTCGCGCAGCACGTCGAGCATCTCGGCGATCGGGTCGACCGCGATCACGTTCAGGCCCCGCTCCACCAGCCGGTTGGTCAGCTTCCCGGTACCGGCACCCAGGTCCAGCACGTCCCCGGCGGCCCAATCCTCGGTGGGGGCCAGTAGCCAGTCGATCGCCTCCGGCGGATAGGACGGCCGGCCCCGCTCGTAGGCGGCGGCCTGGGCACCGAAGGACAGTGATCGGTCGTGCGGTGAGTCGATCACCCGAGCGTTTCCCGGATCAACTGTCCCACCGCCTCGGTCTCGATCAGGAACCCGTCGTGGCCGTAGATCGACTCGATGACATTGAGACCCGAGCAGCCCGGCAGCAGGTCGGCGAGTTCGGACTGCAGTCGCATCGGGTAGAGCCGGTCGGAGGTGATCCCGCCGACGACGACCGGTACCCGGCAGGATCGCAGCGCCGCCGCGACACCGCCACGTCCACGCCCCACATCATGGTTGGACAGGGTCTCGGTCAACGTCACGTAGCTGCCGGCGTCGAACCGCCGGACCAGCTTGGCGCCCTGGTACTCCAGATAGCTCTGCACCGCATAGCGGCCGCCGGACAGCGGATCCTCTCGCGCTTCCCCGATACCCTGGCCGTCATTACCGAATCGGGTATCCAGTTCGGTCTCGCCGCGGTAGGTCAGATGGGCGAACCGGCGTGCCAGTTCCAGCCCGACGGAGGGGGAGCGGCCGGTGCCGTGATAGTCCCCACCCTGCCAGTTCGGGTCGGAGGTGATGGCCGCGATCTGGGTGCTCTGAGTGCCGATCTGGTCGGCGGTGGCACGCGCTCCGACGGCCAGCACCAGGCCGGCCCGGACCTGCTCGGGGTAGCCGA
>JAHZJY010000229.1 GCA_022600695.1 Actinomycetes bacterium
CGGGCTGATGGAGTTGGCCGACACCGGAACTCCCACCAACCTGGTGATCTGCGAGCGCGACCGGGTGCTCCCGCATCCGCGGTACACCAAGCACTTCCTCAAACACATCCCCGAGATTGACCGGGTGACCACCCTGCCCGGCGTCGGACACATCCCGATGTTGGAGGCGCCCCAGACCGTCGCCGACCTGATCACCGCCTGGGTCGAGGAGCACCGGCCCCCGATACGGCAGACGACGGCAACAGGTTGACGCTCAGCCGCGGCTGACGATCCTGACGTTGTGCGGGTTGGCGTTGGGATCCCGCCAGAACATATCGCCGTTGAATCGGTGGAAAAGCTGTGGTGGCAGCACGGTCTCGCGGGGAATGAACTCCACCTTCCGGCGGATGGTGTGCAACCCGGGGGCGCCCAGAGCCAGATCGAACTCATCGGCGTCGTATTCGACATTGTCGAAATCGTGGTCGAACCACGGTTCGCCGATGAACTCGTAGATGGTCTTCAGCGCGCGGGTCGGGTTGGTGACCAGCGCGTCGTACTCCAGCAGAATCATCGCCGGCGCCTGCTCACCGAAGAAGCCGTCCTTGAGCGCATCCAGGGCGAAGCCGACCAGCCCCTCCGAACCGGCCACCGCGCCGATCCGGGAGAACACGGTGCCGCCGGACTCGTAGCCGAACATTCCCGACGGCTCGAACGCGTTGCGGCGGACCAGACGCTCAATGGAGTCCATCACCCAGCTGACGTCCCGCACACAGCAGATGATCCGGGCAGCAGGGAACAGCTGGGTCAGTCCGGGCAGTTTCGCACACCACATCCGGTTGGTGTCGAACACCACCTTGTCGGCCTGGACCTTGGTGTAGTAGCTGGTGAAGAGGCCGGTCAGGATATCGCGGCGCTGCTCGGAGTCGATGAACACCGCCGTCTCGTTGCGCCGGCTCATCGACTTCTCCAGCGCCATGTACATCGATCCGACCGGACTGGTCATGCCGGCGTGGAAACGCGGATTCTGCCGCAGGATCCCGGCCAGCAGCGTCGAGCCCGACCTCGGTAGTCCGGAGATGAAGTGAATGCCGTGTTGCATCAGCCCTGCCCAACACTGTCGTCGAGGTTCTCTGCCAGCGTGGCCAGGAACTGCTCACTGGTCTGCCACGGCTGTTCCGGCCCGATCAGCAGGGCTAGATCCTTGGTCATCCGGCCACCCTCGACGGTGTGGATGACGACTTCTTCGAGGGTCTCGGCGAACTCGATGACCTCGGGGGTGCCGTCAAGCTTGCCCCGGTGCTGGAGACCACGGGTCCAGGCGAAGATCGAGGCGATCGGGTTGGTGGAGGTGGGCTTGCCCAGCTGGTGCTGTCGGTAATGCCGGGTGACGGTGCCGTGAGCGGCCTCGGCCTCCACGGTCCTGCCGTCCGGGGTCATCAGCACCGAGGTCATCAGACCCAGCGAACCGTACCCCTGGGCGACGATGTCGGACTCGACATCGCCGTCGTAGTTCTTGCAGGCCCAGACGTAGCCACCCTCCCATTTCAGGCAGGACGCCACCATATCGTCGATGAGCCGGTGCTCGTAGGTCAGACCGCGGGCATCGAAGGTCGCCTTGTACTCCTCGTCGAAGATGCGCTGGAACTCGTCCTTGAACATGCCGTCATAGGCCTTCAGGATGGTGTTCTTGGTCGACAGGTACACCGGGTAGTTCTGTTGCAGCGCATAGCTGAAGGTTGAGTGGGCGAAGTCCTGAATGGACTTCTTGAAGTTGTACATCCCCATCACCACCCCGCCGCCATCCGGGATGCGCACCACCTCGTGAACCATCGGCTCGCTGCCGTCCTCGGGGGTGAAGGTCAATGTCACCGTGCCGGGCCGGTCCACCTTGAAGTTGGTGGCGCGATACTGGTCACCGAAGGCATGCCGGCCGATGATGATCGGCTTGGTCCAGCCCGGCACCAGACGCGGGATGTTCGAGATGACGATGGGTGCACGGAAAATGGTGCCGCCCAGGATGTTCCGGATGGTGCCGTTGGGCGACAGCCACATCTTCTTGAGACCGAACTCCTCGACGCGGGCCTCGTCGGGAGTGATGGTCGCGCACTTCACGCCGACTCCGTGCTTGAGGATGGCGTGTGCCGAATCGACCGTGACCTGGTCGTCGGTGGCATCGCGGTGTTCCATGCCCAGGTCGTAGTAGTCCAGGTCGACATCCAGGTGCGGCAGGATCAGGGTGTCCTTGATCAGCTTCCAGATGATGCGGGTCATCTCGTCGCCGTCGAGTTCGACGACCGTGCCCTTGACCTTGATCTTGGGTCGACTGGACATGTCAGTCCGCATCCTCCTACGCCGGGCAACTCGGTCGACGATCACACTACAAGGCGGCCAAGTCGTCGTTGAACGTCTTGCTGGGCCGCATCACCGCCGTGGTCTTCTCGCTGTCCGGGTAGTAGTAGCCGCCGATGTCCACCGGCCTGCCCTGCGCCTCGTTGAGTTCGGCCACGATGACGTTTTCGTCGGCGGCCAACGTCGTGGCCAGTGCGGCGAAGTGCTCCGCCAATTCCTTGTCCTCGTCCTGCGCTGCGAGTTCCTGCGCCCAGTACAGCGCGAGATAGAACTGGCTGCCACGGTTGTCGAGTTCACCGGTCTTCCGCGACGGATTCTTACCACTGTCCAGCAACCTGCCGGTGGCGGCATCCAGTGCCCTGGCCAGGATCGTGGCCCGTTCATTGCCGGTCCTGGTCCCGAGATCCTCCAGGCTGACGGCGAGGGCGAGGAACTCTCCGAGCGAATCCCAGCGCAGGTGGTTCTCCTCCACCAGCTGGTTGACGTGTTTGGGGGCTGAACCGCCGGCCCCGGTCTCGTACATGCAGCCGCCCGCCATCAGCGGCACAATGGACAGCATCTTGGCGCTGGTGCCCAACTCCAGGATCGGGAAAAGGTCGGTGAGGTAATCACGCAGGATGTTGCCGGTGGCGGCGATGGTGTCCTGCCCGCGGCTCACCCGCTCGATCGTGTGCCGCATGGCGCGCACCTGCGACATGATCTGAATGTCGAGGCCCTCGGTGTCAAGGTCCTGCAGGTACCGCACCACCTTCTTGCGCAGCTCGTTCTCGTGCGGACGTTCCACGTCCAGCCAGAACACCACCGGCATGCCGGATTTGCGGGCCCGGGTGACGGCCAGCTTGACCCAGTCGCGGATCGGTGCGTCCTTGACCACGGGCATCCGCCAGATATCGCCGGCTTCCACCTGCTGGGTCAGCAGCACTTCACCGGTGGCGACGTCCACGATATTGGCGACCCCGTCCTGCGGAATCTCGAACGTCTTGTCATGTGAGCCGTACTCCTCGGCCTTCTGCGCCATCAGACCGACGTTGGGGACGGTGCCCATCGTGGTCGGATCGAACTGGCCCTCGCTCTTGCAGAAGTTGATGATCTCCTGGTAGATCCGGGAGAAGGTGGACTCCGGGTTCACCGCCTTGGTGTCCTTGAGCTTTCCGTCGGCGCCGTACATCTTGCCGCCCGCCCGGATCATCGCCGGCATCGACGCATCCACGATGACGTCGCTGGGCGAATGGAAGTTGGAGATCCCCCTGGCCGAATCGACCATGGCCAGCTCCGGGCGGTGTTCGTGGCATCGGTGCAGGTCGTCGATGATCTCATCGCGTTGCGATCGCGGCAGTGACTCGATCTTTCCGTAGAGATCCGACAGGCCGTTGTTGACGTTGACGCCCAGTTCCTCGAAGAGCTTCTGGTGTTTGGCGAAGGCATCTTTGTAGAACACCTTGATCGCATGCCCGAAGACGATGGGGTGGCTGACCTTCATCATGGTGGCCTTGACGTGCAGCGAGAACATGACGCCGGTCTTGTAGGCGTCCTGCATCTGCTCCTCGTAGAAATCGCACAGCGCTTTGCGGCTCATGAACATGCTGTCGATGATGTCGCCATCGTCGAGCTTCACCTCTGGCTTGAGCACGAGGGTCTCCCCGCTCGCGGTCACCAGTTCCATCTTCACCACGCGCGCGCGGTCCAGCGTCATCGACTTCTCGCCGTGATAGAAGTCGCCGTGCCGCATATGGGCCACATGGGTGCGTGACGCCATCGACCACTCGCCCATGCTGTGCGGGTGCTTTCGCGCGTACTCCTTGACTGCCTTGGGGGCGCGGCGATCGGAGTTCCCCTCGCGCAGAACCGGGTTCACCGCACTGCCGAGACACTTCGCGTAGCGGGCCCGAAGGTCGTTCTCCGCGTCGGTCTTCGGATCCCCCGGGTAGTCCGGCAGGTTGTAGCCCTTGGACTGCAGTTCGGTGATGGCCGCCATCAGTTGGGGCACCGAGGCGCTGATATTGGGCAGCTTGATGATGTTGGTGTCGGGATCCTGGGTCAGCTTGCCCAGTTCGGCGAGGTTGTCCGGTACCCGCTGCCCCTCGGTCAGGTAATCACCGAACTCGGCCAGGATGCGGGCCGCCACCGAAATATCGCTGAGCTGCACATCGATGCCCGCCGGCTCGGCGAACGCCTTGATGATCGGCAGAAAGCCATAGGTCGCCAACAGCGGCGCCTCGTCGGTGAGGGTGTAGATGATGGTCGGCTGCTCGGCACTCATGTACTGGTCTCCCGGTGCGTTGTCTCGGCGGTTATCGCTATCACCTCACATACTGCACATAGTGCGCTACACCCGAGTCAGGCGACCGTGGAACCGTTGGCCCGCAGACGGGAATGTGCGATAAGCTGGCCCTCGGTCATGAGCGCCAGCGTCAAGCCCCGGCTTGCTGGCCGGCAACCCTCCAACCGCGGTGGGGTGCCCTGGGTGATGACCAGGTTGAGCAGCCGGACGCGGCTGCACGGCAAGCGCGGGTCCGCCACGACGGGCCCCCCGAGTAGACAGGGAAGCCTGATGCGGAGCCCTCATATGTGCCGCTGTCGCTGACCCCGCTTGAACGAAGCGCGCCCAGCCCAGTGACATCCAAGGAGCACGACCCCTGTGACCACCCTCGACGACTGGTCTTTTGAGACCAAACAGATTCACGCCGGCCAGACCCCCGACGGCGACACCCACGCCCGCGCGCTGCCGATCTACCAGACCACCTCCTACACCTTCGACGACACCGACCACGCCGCGGCACTGTTCGGCCTGGCCGAGCCGGGCAACATCTACACGCGGTTGATGAACCCCACCACCGATGTGGTCGAGCAGCGGATCGCCGCACTCGAGGGCGGGGTGGCCGGGTTGTTCCTGTCCTCCGGCCAGGCCGCCGAAACCGTCGCGATCCTGAACCTCGCCGGCGCGGGCGATCACATCGTGTCCAGCCCGCGGCTCTACGGCGGCACCTACAATCTGCTGCACTACACGCTGCCCCGGATGGGTATCGAGACGACATTCGTCTCCGACCCCGATGACCTCGATTCATGGCAGGCGGCGGTGCGGCCGAACACCAAGGCCTTCTACGGCGAGACGATCTCCAATCCGAAGATCGACATCCTCGACACCCCCGGGGTGTCGGAGGTCGCCCACACCAACGGGGTGCCGCTGATCGTCGACAACACCATCGCGACCCCCTACCTGATAAGGCCGCTGGACCAGGGCGCGGACATCGTGGTGCATTCGGCCACCAAGTACCTCGGCGGGCACGGCACCGCGATCGCCGGGGTGATCGTCGACGGCGGCACCTTCGACTGGACCGGTGGAGCCGGCGGTAGCGCCAAGTTCCCGGGTTTCACCACTCCTGACCCGAGCTACCACGGCGTGGTGTTCGCCGACCTCGGCGCGCCGGCCTATGCGGTGAAAGCCCGGGTGCAACTGCTGCGCGATCTCGGCCCGGCCGCGGCCCCGTTCAACGCCTTCCTGATCGCACAGGGGCTGGAAACGCTGAGCCTGCGCATGGAGCGGCATGTATCCAACGCCGGGCGGGTCGCGGATTTCCTGGCCGGCCGCCCCGAGGTGGTCAGCGTCAACTATGCGGGACTGCCGAGCTCACCCTGGTATGAGCGGGCCCGGACTCTGGCTCCCCGGGGGACCGGCGCCGTGCTGTCCTTCGAGCTGGCCGGCGGTGTCGAAAAGGGGAAGGCGTTCGTCAATGCGCTGACCCTGCACAGCCATGTGGCCAATATCGGCGATGTCCGCTCGCTGGTGATTCACCCGGCGTCCACCACCCACCAGCAGCTGACGCCCGACGAGCAACTGACCAGCGGGGTCACCCCCGGGCTGGTTCGGCTGGCCGTCGGACTGGAAGGTATCGACGACATCCTCACCGACCTGGAACGCGGGTTCGCCGCCCTGGCGGTCTCTTGAGAGAGCCCGATATGACACTCGAGGACATCCGCCGAGACACCCCGGCCCTCCCGGCCGAGGGTGAGATCGGCATTGTCGACGTCGGCCCGCTGACGCTGGAGAGCGGCGCGGTGCTGGACGACGTCTCGATCGCGGTGCAGCGCTGGGGCGAGCTCTCCCCCAACCGGGACAACGTGGTGATGGTCCTGCATGCGCTCACCGGCGACTCGAATGTTCCTGGCTGGTGGGATGGCGTCACCGGCCCGGGTGCGCCGATCGACACCTCCCGCTGGTGCGCGGTGGCGACCAATGTGCTGGGCGGGTGCCGCGGATCCACCGGGCCGAGCTCCCTGGCCGGGGACGGCCGGCCGTGGGGATCGCGATTCCCGCTGATCACGATTCGAGATCAGGTCAGCGCCGACGTGGCCGCGCTGGCCGCGTTGGGCATCACCGAGGTGGCGGGCGTTATCGGCGGCTCGATGGGCGGAGCGCGCGCCCTGGAGTGGATCGTCGGCTACCCCGAGCAGGTCCGGGCCGGCCTGGTGCTGGCCGTCGGAGCGCGTGCCACCGCCGACCAGATCGGCACTCAGAGCACCCAGATCGCGGCCAT
Source organism: Actinomycetes bacterium (assembly GCA_022600695.1). Taxonomy (GTDB): domain Bacteria; phylum Actinomycetota; class Actinomycetes; order Mycobacteriales; family Mycobacteriaceae; genus Mycobacterium. The sequence continues at coordinate 6,864 of JAHZJY010000229.1, forward strand.
CACCTCCGACCCGAACTGGCAGGGTGGGGACTATCACGGCA
>JAHZJY010000230.1 GCA_022600695.1 Actinomycetes bacterium
GCCCCGCCCCCGCCGGTTGTGCAATTTCATCCGCAACGCGCCGCCGCCGAGGTATCGGTTCGCACAGTCGGGGACCGAGGCTGTGCATAAGCTGCCGCAGCGGTGAGCCCGAGCCCGACGATGCTGTCAGGGTGCGGCTATGCAGCAACCCCCGTGGCCCTTCATTGCCGCGGAAGCCATCGATGCCGGCATGCTCACCTTCCGCGAGTTGCGCCGGTTCCATGAGGCTGTTTACCCGGGAGTCTGGGTGCCGCGCGGGGTGGAACTGTCCCCGGTCCGCCGGGCCAGGGCGGCCTGGCTGTGGTCGGGCCGAAAGGGTGTGCTCGCCGGGTTGTCGGCTTCCGCGCTACACGGAGCGAAGTGGGTCGAACCCGGAATGCCGGCTGAGCTTGTGCACAGCAATCGGCGACCGCCGCGGCTGATCGTCGTCCGTGGCGATCTACTGCTCGAGGACGAGACCGACCGGACAGACGGGCTGCCCGTCACCACCGCAGCGCGGACTGCGTTCGACATCGGTCGGCGGCTGGCGGTCGCGGCCGCCGTCCCGAGGATCGACGCGCTGATGAACGCCTCCGGTGTCACAGTCGCGGAGATCGCCGCCGTGGCCACCGCCCACAAGGGTGTCCGGGGATTGCGCTCCCTCGGCGAGGCGCTGTCCCTCGTCGACGGCGGCGCCGAATCGCCGTACGAATCGATGACCCGGATGCTGTTGATGCAGAACGGCTTTCCGCAGCCCCAGACCCAGATCCGGGTGCGGGACAGTAACGGCCTCGTGGTGGCCCGACTGGACATGGGATGGCGGCAGTGGCGGGTGGGTGTCGACTTCGAGGGCGCGCACCACTGGACCGATCCGCGGCAGCGGAACCGGGATCTCGAGCGCTACGCGCTGTTGCCGGAGCTGGGCTGGGCCGACATCCGGCTCAACAGTGGTGTGCTGTACCGGACGCCCCGGAGGTTCTTGGACCGGGTAGGCGCGGCCCTGATAGCCCGCGGCTGCCCCCGCACGTGGTGACTGTGCGAACTGATACGCCGATAGCGGCGTGTTCCGGATGAAATCGCACAGCCGCGGGGCAGGGCCGGCTCGGCTACGCGGTCGGGGCGGGCCGCCGGCCCCGGATCAGCCGGCCGGGCCGCGCGGACGTGGGTACGCCGTTCTCGGCGATCACCTCACCGGAAACGATGGTCGCGACGTAGCCGTCGGCGGTCTGGTCCAGCCGACGCCCGCCGGCCGGCAGGTCATGGGTGATGACCGGCCGGTGCAGGGTCAGCCGGGCATGGTCGATCACGTTGAGGTCAGCCTTGTACCCGACGGCGATTCGGCCGCGGTCGGCCAAGCCCGCGATCCGTGCCGGCACCGAGGTCATCTGCCGAACGGCCTCGGCCACGCTGAGTCGGCCGGACGCCCGGTCCCGGGCCCAGTGTGCGAGCACGAAAGTCGGGTAGCTGGCATCGCAGATCATCCCGTAGTGGGCGCCACCGTCGCCCAGGCCCAGCACGACGTCATCGCGTCCGATCAGCTGACCGAGGGTATCCAGGGAGTTGTTCTCGAAGTTGGCGAGGGCCACCAGCATCATCGCCCGCCCGTCCTCGTCGAGCAGTCTGTCGTAGGCCTCCTCCTGCGGGCTCACCCCGCGCGCCCGGGCCCGCGCCAGGATGCTGTCCCGGGCGGGCGGCTCGTAGTCCGCCGGTTCGGTCATCGGGAACATCCATTCCCAGGACTGCGCGAAGTACATGAACGGATGCCCGTCACCGGGTGTGTCGGCCAGGATTCGCGCCCGGACCTCCGGCTTGCGCATCTGCGCGACCCGCTGCTCCAGCGGCAGATCCGCGATCTGCTGATAGCTCGGATACAACGCGAACGGGTTGGCGGTCAGCTCCAGCCCGATGACCAGGCCGATCGGCCGGGCGAACACTTGGGCGGTGATATCGCCGCCGGCCGCGTTGAACTTCTCGATCAACTCCACCGCGCCCGGCCAGATCTGGTCACCGGAGTTGCCGGTCGTCAGGGTGAACGTGACCGGCAGCCCGGCATCGGTGGCGGCCTCGAAAACCTGCGCCAGCACCCGTTCGTATCCTCCGGCCGGAATGTCCGGGATGAACTGCAGCAGACCGCCGCCGGCATCGGCCACCCCGCCGGCGATCGCGGCGATCTCCTCGTAGGCCGCGTCATAGGTCGGGATCGGCGCACCGCGGCCGGTCTTGTGGAACGCGAACCTCGACGAGGACACCCCCAGCGCGCCCGCCTCGATCGCCTCGGCGGCCAGTTTGCGGATCAACGCCAGGTCCTCCGGTGTCGCGGGCTCGCGGTCCGCGCCCCGGCGGCCCATGACGTAGACGCGCAGCGGCGAGTGCGGAAGATATGCCGCGATATCGATATCCCGTCGCCGCGACTCCAGGGCGTCGAGGTACTGCGGGAACGTCTCCCAGTCCCAGGGCAGTCCGTCGGTCATCACCACACCCGGGATGTCCTCGACCCCCGCCATCACATCGACGAGCACCTCGTGGTCCGTCGCCCGGCACGGGGCGAAGCCGACACCGCAGTTACCCATCAGCGCGGTGGTCACGCCGTGCGATGACGACGGCGACATCCGTTCGGACCAGATCGCCTGACCGTCGTAGTGGGTATGCAGGTCGACGAACCCCGGGGTGACGAGCATGCCGTCGGCATCGATCTCGAGTGCCCCGGGCCCGGCCGTGGATCCCTTCCCGGAGCCCACCTCGACGATGACGCCCCCGGACACCGTGACGTCGCCGCGGAACGGTTCACCGCCGAGTCCGTCGACGATGGTGCCGTTGCGAATGACGAGTTCAGGGCTCATGGATGCAGGTTACGTCGGCGGTAGGGTCGAATCCATGGCCGAACCCGTACCCGATGCCGCGGCGGCCCGGGAGCTTCTCCGGGACTCGTTCACCCGGATCATCGAGCATGTCGACGAACTGACCGACGATCTGGCCGACGCGGTGTCCTTCTTCCGGCCGGACCCCGAAGCGAACAGCATCTGCTGGCTGATCTGGCACAGCGCCCGGATTCAGGACGCCCAACTGGCCGATATCACCGGGATCGAGCAGGTGTGGTTCGGCGGGGGCTGGGTGGACCGGTTCGCGTTGGATCTGCCGCGCGACGCCCACGGCTACGGTCACACCGCCGCTGAGGTCGGCAAAGTGCGGGTTGCCGCCGATCTGCTGGCCGGCTATTACCATGCGGTGCACAAGACGTCGCTGGAGTACATCGCCGGTATCACCGCCGAGGAGCTCGCCCGGGTCGTCGATGAGGACTGGAGCCCGCCGGTCACCGCAAGTGTCCGGCTGGTCAGCATCATCGACGACTGCGCGCAACACCTCGGTCAGGCGAAGTACATCCGCGGGATCGCACACTGAATTGCGCACTGATCGGTGATCCTGTGCCGGGCCGATCGGGCCGGCTGCGGCATACGGTTACGATTGCGCCCGCGAGCGTCAGCGAGGAGTCGATATGCGTTCCGGCGCAACGGTTTTGATGTGGTTGATCACCACACTGCTGCTGGCGACGGCACTTCCGGGGGCCTGGGTCCAACAAAATCTTGTCGACCGGGACGGGTATACGGCGCTCGCCGAGCGCGCCGCGGCGGATCCCGAGCTGCAGGCGGCGATGGCGGGTGAGTTGACCGCTCAGGTCGGCCGGCTCAGCAGCTCGGTGGACTCCACCGTCGTGAGCCGGATCGCGGCCGCCTACACGGCCGGGCCTGCGTTCCCGGCACAGTTCGCCCAGGCCAACGGATTTGCCCACCGCTGGCTTTTCACCACGGCGATTCCCGCCACTCTGGACCCGCAGGGGCGCTGGGTGATCGATCTCGCGCCGATGCTGTCCGATGCGGCTTTCGCGCAGACGCTGCGGGACTACGACGTCGCCGTGCCGACGTCCTTGCCGATTCCGTTGACCGAAAACGTGCCCGAGTTTCTGCGCCCGGGTTCATTCCGGACGGTGGGTATGTGGGGTCCTTGGATCAGCGTGGGACTGGTTCTGCTGGCCGGGGCCGGCGTGCTGTTGACTCTGTTCTCCGCCCGACGCCGCGGCCGGGCCCTGGCGTGGCTGGGAGTGTCGGGTCTGCTCGTCGGCGCTTCCGGTTGGGCGGCAATCGAACTCGCGCAGCGTCACCTTCTCGATGCGCTGAACAATACCTCGGGTACCACGCGCCGCGTTGCTGATGTCATGGTCGCCACCGCGCAGGACAGTATGCATCAGTGGCTCAACGTCACGTTGGTCGTCGGCGGTGGTCTGATCGTGGTGGGCGTGATCGTTTCACTGCTGAGCGGCCTGGCGGGCGCGACCTAACTCCCTGGCCAGGAACGAGAATGCCAGTGCGCTCTTGAACGCGGTCTGGGCGTTATCGGCCGCACCGGCGTGCCCGCCCTCGATGTTCTCGTAATACCAGAGTTGGTGGCCCGCCGCCTCGAGTGCCGCGGTCATCTTTCGGGCATGGCCGGGATGTACCCGGTCATCGCGGGTCGACGTGGTCATCAGTACCGGGGGGCAACCCTTGTCGGCGTCGATGTTCTGGTAGGGGGAGTACTCGGAGATGAACGCCCAGTCCTCAGGATCGTCCGGGTCGCCGTATTCGGCCACCCATGACGCACCGGCCAGCAGTAGGTGGAATCTTTTCATGTCCAACAGCGGAACCTGACACACCAGGGCGCCGAACAACTCCGGATACCTGGTCATCATGATGCCCATGAGCAGTCCGCCGTTACTGCCGCCCTGGGCGCCGAGGAGGTCGGCGGTGGTGATGCCCCGGGCGACCAGGTCTCTCGCCACCGCGGCGAAGTCTTCGGCGACTTTGTGCCGGCCGGCCCGCATCGCCTGGGTGTGCCAGCCGGGGCCGTACTCTCCGCCACCCCGGATATTGGCCAGCACGTAGGTGCCGCCGCGGGACAGCCACAGCCGGCCGAGGACTCCGCCGTAACCAGGTGTCTGGGACACTTCGAAACCCCCGTAGCCGCCGAGCAACGTCGGCTGTGGGGACGTGCGGTCCTGCGGTCCGACAACGAAATACGGGATCGCGGTCCCATCGTTGGAGGTCGCGAAGTGTTGCCTCACCGTCAGTCCGGTGGTGTCGAAGAACGACGGAGCCGTCTTGATCACCTCGAGTTCCTCGCCGGCCCTTCCGTGCAGCAGTTGCGAGGGGGTCAGGAACCCGCTGGCATCCAGGAAGATCTCGTCACCGGTGTGGTCGGCGGTCACGATGACGGTGTTGCTACTCGACGGGGGCCCGCAAACCGGTTCCCGGCTCCAGGTGCCTGGCGTCACGATCTCGACCCTGCTCGCCACGTCGGCCAGGGTGACCATCACCAGCCGATCGCGCGTCCATGCGTACTGGTGCAGGCAGGTGTGGTCGTCGGGCTCGAAGAC
>JAHZJY010000231.1 GCA_022600695.1 Actinomycetes bacterium
AACACCACCTTCGCCGAGCTTGCCAGCCGGATGCCGCCGACCGCGCTGACGGTGGCGGCCTCGCAGTACGGGATCGGGGCCGACTACATCATCGAGGGCCTGACCACCGTCACCGGAACGGTTCCGCCTACGGTCAACCTGGCCGAACGCACCGAAGACGGGTTCGGGCAGGGCAAGGTACTGGTCACTCCGTTCGGCATGGCGCTGACCGCGGCCACCGTGGCGGCCGGCCGGACCCCGGTGCCGCATCTGATCGCCGGTAGCCAGACGGTGGAGACCGGCGACCACCCGCCGGCCGACCCAGCCATCCTCGACGGTTTGCGCTCGATGATGCGTCTGGTGGTGACCAACGGAACCGCCAAGGAGATCGAGGGCCTCGGCGAGGTTCACGGAAAGACCGGGGAGGCGGAGTTCCAGGGCGGTTCACATGCCTGGTTCACGGGATACCGTGGTGATCTGGCCTTTGCCGCGCTCATCGTGGGCGGCGGAAGCTCGAGCTACGCGGTGCGGATGGTGCGCAGCATGCTGCGCGAACTACCGCCGGCCTTCCTGGCTTGAAGCATCCCTGAGATATCCCTGGGCGGTCTCAGTCGGCCAGGATTTCCCCGCCCCTGACCAAGACCGGTCGCGCAACCAGCGGCTCGGTGGCCGGGCCTCGTTCCACGGCGCCGTCAAGCTCGAATCGACTGCCGTGACAGGGGCATTCAATCCCGCCGTTCTTGAGCGCAAGGGCACATCCGGCATGGGTGCAGCGGGCGATGAATCCCTTGTAGACCCCCGGGCTGGGTTGGGTGATCAGGGTGCCGTCGACGATCGCCGCCTCGCCCACCGGAACGTCGGCCGCCGCGGTCAGGGCCTGCCCGGGTGTCGGGGGTGCTGGTATGGGCGCATCGTCAGCCTTGCCGCAGCCGGCAAGCGGGGCAGCCAGTGGGGCCAGCGCGGCCCCGACCAGAACGGAACGTCTCGGTAGGTCGGACATAGCCCGGAAGCCTAATCGAGTCGACGATGCCGCCGAGGGACGAGGCGGAGGAGGAGCGAGACCGCGGGTCTGCCGAGTCGACGATGCCGCCGAGGGACGAGGCGGAGGAGGAGCGAGACCGCGGGTCTGCCGAGTCGACGATGCCGCCGAGGGACGGGGCGGAGGGGCGCGGGTAAATTGGACTCGTCATGACTGAGATTGAGCACCGGATCGAGAACACGCCCGCGATGCGGGTGTCCGACGCCGACCGCAGTGGGACGCTGCGTCGACTCCACAACGCCGTCGCACTGGGACTGATCGATATCGGCGAGTTCGAGGAGCGCTCGGTGCAGGTGTCGGCCGCCCGCCGCCCGGCCGATCTGGAAGCACTGGTCGAGGACCTGCCCGGCCCCGGCGCGATCGCCTCCTCGGCGACCGACCGACTGGAACTGCGCGGCTGGATGGGATCGTTGCGACGGCGCGGCGAGTGGACGGTGCCCACCCGTCTGGCGCTGGTGCGCCGGGTGGGCTCGGTCAACCTCGACCTCACCCACGCCCGATTCGCCGGACCTGTCGTCGTGATCGAACTCGATATGGTCCGCGGATCGCTCAACATCCGGCTTCCCGACGGCGCCAGCGCGTCCATCGATGATGTGATCGTCTACGGGGGTAGTGCACGGGACCGGCGCAAGGACCCGACGCCCGAGGGTCGGCCGCATGTCGTGCTTACCGGCCGGGTGGTGATGGGGTCGGTCAACATCCGTGGGCCAAGGCGGCCGCTCCTGCATCGCCGTTAACCGTTAGGAGAACTCCCAGTGCGAAGCGCGCTCCGTTCCGGAACGGTCTCGCCGACCTTACCGGTGCCCAAGTCCATCGAGCGGCCGGAGTATGTCGGCCGGGTGACCGCGGCGGAAGGCAGTGAGCCGTGGGTGCAGACCCCGGAGGTCATCGAGAAGATGCGGATCGCCGGTCGCATCGCCGCCGGCGCGCTGGCGGAGGCCGGTGCGGCCGTCCGGCCCGGGGTGACCACCGACGAGCTGGACCGGATCGCCCACGGCTATATGGTCGACCACGGCGCCTATCCGTCGACTCTGGGCTACCGCGGCTTTCCCAAGTCCTGTTGCACCTCGCTCAACGAGATCATCTGTCACGGCATCCCCGATTCAACCGTCGTCGCCGACGGCGACATCGTCAACATCGATGTCACCGCCTACATCGACGGCGTACACGGCGACACCAACGCCACCTTCCTGGCCGGCGATGTCAGTGAGGAGCACCGGCTGCTTGTCGAGCGGACCGAGGAGGCGACCATGCGCGCCATCAAAGCCGTCAAACCCGGCAGGGCGTTGTCGGTGGTGGGCAGGGTCATTGAATCGTACGCAAATCGTTTCGGGTACAACGTCGTTCGGGACTTCACCGGCCACGGTATCGGGACCACCTTCCACAATGGTCTGGTGGTGCTGCACTACGACAAGCCCGACGTGGAGACGGTGCTCGAGCCGGATATGACGTTCACCATTGAACCGATGATCAACCTCGGCGCACTGGACTACGAGATCTGGGACGACGGGTGGACGGTGGCGACCCGGGACGGCCGGTGGACCGCACAGTTCGAGCACACGATCGTGGTGACCGAGGACGGCGCCGAGATCCTCACACTCCCTTGACGACGCGAGCAGACGGAAACGTGTCCGAACCGATACTGGATTGCGCAACTTAGTGTCTGCTCGTGGCAGGCATAGAGGTGGCGTACCCAGGGGTGGCGCACTTCTGGTGGCGGGCACCACCTCAGATGCCGGCAAGTCGATGGTGGTCGCCGGACTGTGTCGGTTCCTGGCACGCAAGGGGATTCGGGTCGCGCCGTTCAAGGCGCAGAACATGAGTAATAACTCGGTGGTCACGGTCGACGGCGGCGAGATCGGGCGGGCGCAGGCGATGCAGGCTCGAGCCGCGGGACTGGCGCCCAGCATCCGATTCAATCCGGTACTGCTCAAGCCGGGCAGTGACCGCACGTCGCAGCTTGTGGTGCGGGGACGGCCGGTGGGCAACGTCGCCGCCGGGGACTACATCGTTCACCGCGACCGGTTGGCAGCGGTGGTCGCCGAGGACCTCGCCTCGCTGCGCACCGAGTTCGACGTCGTGCTGTGCGAGGGCGC
>JAHZJY010000008.1 GCA_022600695.1 Actinomycetes bacterium
GTCATGAAGTCGGCTACCATCCCGTAGCCGGGGTGGTAACCCACTGTGGCGTTGGGAATTTCGTAGGACACCACCGAGTCGGGGAAAGCGTCGGCCATGAACTCCTCGACGACCTGACGGGCTTCGCGGCCGCCGGCGGGGGTACCGAACAGGCGCAGCGTTCCGCCGTCACCCACGTTCGATCGCGCGGTCACGCCGTTGGCGTCGGTGGTGATCGTGAACGCCGGCCCTTCGCCCGGGTAGCCGACTGAGAACGAATCGTCGGCGGCGACGAATTGGGGTGTGTTGGACACCGGCAGGCCGGTGGGCGGCCGTCCGCAGTCGGGCGGGCAAACGTAGATCGGGGCGTCGACCACCCGGCTGTCGATCGTCATGAGGACAACGAGGGTGACGATCATGCCGGCCACCCACAGGCCCAGGATGAGGAAGTACCTCGGACTCAGGATCCGCCTCAGCCTCGCGGTGGCACTCATCGGGATGCCGCCCGGGCCAGCGGGATGTTCTTGGCGAGGTTGTCCACGATCGGGCTGCCCAGACCGGTCACCATGTCATATCCGGGCCGCCCACCCGGCGCGACGGCGTTGCCGCCCAGTTGGATGTCGCGATAGCTCGGCGCGAGCGCGCCGCCGGCGACCTGGTACAGCACCTTGTTGATGTCGCCGAGGGGCGGTTGGCCGTCCTGCTGGAACTTCTGATTGATCAGCGCTGCAATACCGGCCCAGATCGGCGCGGCTTGGGATGTACCGCCACCCACCAGCACCTCCTGATTCATGACGAATTTGACCCCGGTGACCGGGTCTGCGACCGCGGACACGTCGGGAATCAACCGGCTGTCGGTCGGACCGGCATCCTCAGGAACCGTCTGCCAGGCGGGGCGGCGGTAGAGCGCTGAAGCGCCGCCCGCGGTGCCCAGGGTCAGCGGGACGTTGTACCAGGATTGTTCGGCGAACCACTCACCGTCGCCCGTGGTGGACAAGCGGGTTCCGCCGACGGCGGTCATCTCCGGGATCGAGGCCACCGCGTCCACCCCCACATCGTCCGGACTCGGCGGATCCGACCAGGTATGCCCGCCTTTGCATTCCAGTCCGGCCAGATCGCCGGTGGCGGCAAAGGCCGTCGTCCCGTTGCGCTGGGCCCGCGACAACGCCGAGCGCACCGGGGCCAGGTCGGCGGCGGTGAAGACCCGGTCGCATCCCCACCCGATGGAGAAGTTCCAGATGGCTCCGGGGAATTGCCGGTCCACCGAATCCATGAGTGCGGCGAGCGTGTCGAACCCGCCCCCGCCCTCGACGGTTGGACGGGAGTTGACCAGCACCAGTTTGGCGTCCGGAGCGACGGCGTGAATGACCTGGAGGTCCATCGTTGCCTCTCCGGTGCGTTGCTCCGGCATTCCGCCGAACACCTCCGGGGTGAACGGCGCGACCTCGAACCACTCCGCGAAGCTGTCCAGATCCTGTTGGTCGAAGCCGTCGAAGACGAACACCGCGACCGTGACGCCCTTCCCGGTGTAACCGGCCTGCACCAGTGGCATGGCGTCATAGGCGGTCAGCAGCTGGTCGGGGAGTAGACCCCCGTCGGGGACGTCCAGCGGCGGTGGCAGCGGCCAGGACTCGCGAGAGGGAAGATAACCGAGAATGCGCCCGACCCCGGCGACCTCCCCTCTCACCGCCCGCGGAACCTCCGGCTGCCGGCTGGAGGCGTAGAAGACGCGGCCGGCGTCGGGACCGCCGAGGATGCGGTAGTCGTGCACCGGTACGCCGAAGGCGCCGGCAATCGCCGCCGGCGACCCCTCGAGGACCGCCCAGTCGTCCCCGTCGCGCCAGCGCAATGACAGATCGTTGGCGCGTGCCCAGCGCTGGAGTTCCCGTGGTGTGGCCGATCGGCGCAGCGCGGCGGTGAGCTTCACCCGGTCGGCGCGGGCGGGCCCGAGGTCGGCTGCCTGTTGGAGCAGCCGCGCGTACGGCCCGGTGATCAGGGTGTTCCCGGTGGTCGGTCGGTCTCCGGCGAGCAGCATCAGACCGGCAGCCAGAACCGGAACGACGAGTGTGGCGATCGCCAGGACGGGTCGGCGACTCCGTGTACCCATAGTGTGATTCAACACGAAATGATCGCTCATAACTCCGACTGCCTGTCGGGACTGTGACTGACGCGGCAGAACGCCTCACCGCAACAACACTGTTCACCGGAACGGTTCCCGCCCACCAGCCGGGATTTCGATCGGGTTGGTTGGTAGTGGGGTGTGGATAGGCGAAAGTGCCTGTTCGGCAGTGGTTGGGCGACTACCGGCCGGTCACCGTATCCACCTCGGTTACCGGGGCGCGGTTGGTCCTGTGCAACTGACGCCGCCTGGCTCGAAACCGTGCTGACAGCAACCGGTCTGTGTCGTCTGATTGGGAGCCAATCGGGGCCGCCCCCACCGGTTGCGGTCACCTGAATTTCGTGTCAGATCCCCCCGCGGCTGACCAATTGCGCGGCGATGACGTTGCGCTGGATCTCGTTGGTGCCCTCACCCACGATCATCAGCGGGGCGTCGCGGAAGTACCGTTCGACGTCGAACTCGGTGGAGTAGCCGTACCCGCCGTGGATCCGCATCGCGTTCAGGGCGATCTCCATCGCCGCCTCGGAGGCGAACAGCTTGGCCATCCCGGCCTCCATATCGCAGCGGTCGCCGCTTTCGTAGCGCTGCGCGGCGTACCGGGTGAGTTGGCGGGCGGCGGTCAGCTTGGTGGCCATATCGGCCAGGTGGTTGCCGACGGACTGATGTTTCCAGATCGGCTTGCCGAAGCTCTCCCGCTGCTGGGCATAAGCCAGGGCGTCCTCCAGCGCGGCGGTAGCCACACCCAGTGCCCTGGCAGCGACCTGAATACGCCCCGTCTCAAGACCTTTCATCATCTGCGCGAACCCATGTCCGGGCTCGCCGCCGAGCACCGCCGACCCCGGCACCCGGCAGCCGTCGAACACCAACTCACACGACTCGACACCCTTGTAGCCCAGCTTGGGCAGATCGCGGGAGACGGTCAGCCCCTCGGCGGGGGACTGGACCAACAGAACCGAGATCCCGGTGTGCCGGGGGGTGGCGTGCGGGTCGGTCTTGCACAGCAGGGCGATCAGCCCGGATCGGCGGGCATTGCTGATCCAGGTCTTGGACCCGGTGATCACCCATCCGTCGGCGTCGGCGCGCGCCACGGTGGAGATGTTCTGCAGATCCGATCCGCCGCCGGGTTCGGTCAGCGCCATGGTGGCCCGCAGTTGGCCGGTCGCCATGGCCGGCAGGTAGGTCTGCTTCTGCTGCTCGGTGCCGAAGTTCTCCAGCAGTGTGGCCACCACCGTGTGCCCGCCCATCGCGCCGGCCAGGCTCATCCATCCGCGGGACAGTTCCTGGGTGACCTCGACGTAGCAGGGCATCGAGACCGGAGAACCGCCGTAGTGCTCGCTGATGGCCAGACCGAAGATCCCGATCCGCTTCATCTGCTCGATCCACGCCTCGGGGTAGGTGTCGGCGTGCTCGACCTCACGCACTGTGGGCTTGACCTCCCGGTCGACGAAGGCGCGTACGGTCTGCACGAGCAGGGTCTCTTCGGCGGTGAGTTCGGTGTTGCGTCCGGGCATGGCCCCACGGTGTCACACTGATCAGTTGTGACTGTGTACGGCCACATTGGTGGCGCTGGAGAACCCTCCGGCCCGTTCTTCGACGATCTGGTGGTCGGCCAGGTCTTCGACGCGGCACCCTCGATGACGCTGTCCCCCGGCGTCGCCGCGGCCCACCAGATGATCCTGGGGGACCGGCTGCGGCTGGCGCTGGACGCCGGACTGGCCCACGCGGTGACCGGAGTGCCGGGGGTGCTGGCGCATCCGGGCCTGGTCTGCGATATCGCGATCGGTCAATCCACGTTGGTCACCCAACGGGTGAAGGCCAACCTGTTCTACCGCGGACTGGTCTTCCACCGGTACCCGACGGTCGGCGACACCCTGTTCACCCGGAC
>JAHZJY010000232.1 GCA_022600695.1 Actinomycetes bacterium
ACGGCCGGGCACAGCATCCTGGACACCCGGGAACAGGCCGCGCTGCGCATCGCCGCTGACGTCTGGGCCGGCCGGGTTCGGGACCTGCCCGCCGAGGGTTCGGACCTGGACCGGCTTCCGGTCCGGCCCGAACTGTGGCTGCTGGGATCGGCCATTGAGGTGGCAGCCCGCATCGAGGCCATGCTGCCGGGTGCGCTACAGCGGATACTGCCGCGGCTGGTCAACGGCACTACTTCAAATGGCCGGGCTACTTCATGAAACCGATTGCGCTGTAGTCCAAGTCGCCCAGTCCGGCTGGGCCGAAGTTGGCCAGGTTGCTGCGAACCGCCAGGTTGCCCGGCGACTGGAACAGCGCGAGACTGAACACCTCGTCCCACAGCAGCGCATCCACCTCGTTCGCGAGCTCGCGAGCCTTCGCCGGGTCCAGCTCATCGAGCACCTGCTCCACCTTGGCGTCGATCTCCGGGCTGGAGATTTTCCCGAAGTTACTTTCCGCGTCGGTGGTGAAGATCTGGTTGAGACAGCACAGCGAGAAGGCATCGCCCACCCAGGAGAACTGGGTGACATCGAAGTCCCCGACACTGACGTGGTTGGAGAAGAAGCCGTTGGCCGGCTTGACATCCAGTTCCATCTTCACGCCGATCTGGGCCAGGGTGTTCTGGGCGACCTGTGCCACCTGACGGCCGCTCTGCGAGTCGTACAGCACATTGCGGATGACCAGTTGTCTGCCGTCTTTCTCGCGGAACTGCCCGTTGAGCGTCCAGCCCAGCGCGTCGAGCTCGGCTTTGGCCTTCTCCGGGTCGTAGGCCACGACCGCGCTGTTGTCCCGATAGCCTTCCTGCCCGGCGACGAAGATGTGGTTGCCCAGCGGTACCGGCGTGTTCACCAGGCCGCGCTGGCTCACGTTGACGATCGCCTGACGGTCGATACCCTTGGCGACCGCCTGACGCAGCGCCTTATCGGACAGGATCGCGCCCGGGGCGCCGTTGAAGGTCAGGTGATACCAGCTTGGCCCGGGGGCGCGCCGGATCGACACTCCCGCGGTCCGCTGGGCGATCGTCAGCTCATCGAGCGAGGCGACTCCGGTGGCGTCGATGGTGTTGTTCTGCAGGGCCGGGATTCGCGCTGCGTCATCGAGCACCAGGTAGGTGAAGGAGTCCAGCAGCGGTGGCGTTCCCCACCAGTCGGGATTGCGGGTCAGCGTGATCCGCTGCGCGGTGCGATCCACCGAGGAAACCATGAACGGCCCGGCCGACGGACCGGGCTCGTCGAGCTGACCTTTGTTGAACACCTCCGGGTCGCTGGTCATGCTCTTGGGCAGCAACATCGTGTTACCGGCGAACATGCCGCGCCATTCCGGGTAGTGCTGGGCGAAGGTCACCACGGCCTGCCGGTCGTCGACGCCGCGGGTGACCGACGCCACCCGGTCCGAACCGTTGGGGGAGGCGATCGCGAAGGCTTCGTCCCTACCGCTGGTCGCGTTGATCTGGGCGGCGATATCGGCCCAGGTGATCGGAGTGTTGTCCGTCCAGGCGGCTTTGGGGTTGATGGTGTAGGTGACTACCTGCGGGTCGGTGTTGGTCAGTTCGATACTGGTGAAGTAGTCGGTGTTGACCTGCATCGTGCCGTCCGCAGCGACGATATAGGCGCGCGGCATGGTGGCCCGCAACATCGAGGCGGTGTCGGCGACGTTGCCGTCGATGTTGAGGGTGTTGAAGTTCGCCGGCAGTGCGCCGATCGACAGCCGCAGGTTGCCGCCCTGCTGGAGAGTGGCGGGGTCCTGCGGGTTGATATCGCTGACACCGCCGAGTTCGGCGTTTCCGCCACCCCCCGAATCCCCGGTGTTCTGTGTCGCACAGCCCGCGAGGGTCAGGGTCACCGCCGCGAACAGACACAAAAGTGTCCTGACACGCCGTGCTGAGGGAACTTTTGTGTCTGCTCGCCGAGGGGTCACAACCGGAGATGCTAGCGGCGGGACGGATCCGGTTGGGGGATCGCGGCGAGCAATCGCCGGGTGTACTCGTTGCGCGGGTTGGCGAAGACCTCCCCGCTGTCGCCGTATTCGACGATCGCCCCGCGATACATCACCGCCACCTGATGAGCCAGATGCTTGACCACCGAGAGGTCGTGGGAGACGAACAGGTAGGACAGGCCGAATTCACGCTGCAAGTCCAGTAGCAAATTGATGATGCCCGCCTGGATCGAGACGTCGAGTGCCGAGACGGGTTCGTCCAGAGCCAAGATCTTGGGCTGCAGGGCCAAGGCACGGGCGATGCCGATCCGCTGTTTCTGGCCACCGGAGAACTGCTGCGGATAGCGGCTGGCATCGGCGCGCCGAAGGCCGACGATATCCAATAGTTCGGCCACCCGGGTCTGGATCTGGCCTTTGTCGAAACCGTTGGCGGTCAACGGTTCAGCGAGAATGTCGAACACCGGCATCCGCGGGTCCAGGGCGGCCACCGGATCCTGGAACACCACCTGCAGGTCGCGGCGCAACTCCCGGCGTCGAGACGAGGTCAGGGTGGCCACGTCGTTGCCGAGCACTTCGATCGACCCGGACTGCGGCGCCTGCAGTTCCAGGATCTCGTGCAGGGTGGTGGATTTGCCGGATCCGGACTCCCCGACGATGCCCAGGGTGCGGCCCTGATACACCTCGAAGCTGATCCGGTCGACCGCGCGCACCTCACCGATCTGCCGACGGAACACCACCCCCTTGGTCAGCCGATAGGTGCGGGACAGATCGCGGACCCGCACCACGATGGTCGGCTCGGGCTCGTCGACTACCGGGGCTTCGACCGGGACACCGTAGATATCGGCCGCGCTGCGGCCGGCCACCTGGTCGGTGCGGATACAGGCGGCGGCATGCCCCGGCCCGATGCTCAGCAGCGCCGGTTCGGCGCTCAGGCACTCGTCGAGGGCCAGCGGGCAGCGCGGCGCGAACGGACAGCCCGGCGGTAGGGCGACCAGCGACGGTGGTGCACCCGGAATCGGCACCAGTCGCTCGCCGCGCGGTGCGCGGAGCCGGGGTACCGAACCCAGAAGCCCTGCTGTGTAGGGCATCCGGCGATCACCGTAGAGCTGCTCGACCGTCGCCACCTCGACGGCACGCCCGGCGTACATCACCAGCGCGCGGTCGGCGAACTCCGCGACCACACCGAGGTCGTGGGTGATGATCAGCACCCCGGCCCCGGTGGCGTCGCGGGCAGTCTTGAGTACATCGAGGATCTGCGCCTGCACCGTGACGTCGAGGGCGGTCGTCGGCTCATCGCAGATGATGAGGTCGGGGTCGTTGGCGATCGCAATGGCGATCACCACGCGCTGTCGTTCCCCGCCGGACAGTTCATGGGGAAAGGCCCGCGTCCGACGTTCGGCCTGGGCGACGCCGACCATTTCCAGCAGCTCCACCGCGCGACGCCGCGCGTCTGATTTGCCCACCTCCGGGTGGTGCACCCGGATCGCCTCGACGATCTGGTCGCCGACCGGGTAGACCGGGGTCAGCGCCGACATCGGGTCCTGAAACACCGTACCGATGCGCGCGCCCCGGATCTTCGACAGACCGGCATCAGCCATGCCGAGCAGTTGTTCGCCGTCGAGGGTGGCCGAACCCGATACCGTCGCGTACTCGGGCAGCAGTCCGATCACCGCCATGGCCGCCGCCGACTTGCCCGATCCGGATTCGCCGACCATCGCCACCACCTCGCCGGTCGCGACGTGGTAGCTCAGCCCGCGTACGGCGTGCAGGTCGCCGCCGTCGGTGGGAAAGGTGACCGTCAGGTCGGTCACCTCCAGCAGGTTGTCGGTCATCTCCGCGACCCCAGGCGCCTCGGGTGCGTGCTGCCCGGGTCGAGCGCGTCGCGCAGTCCGTCACCGGTCAGGTTGGCGCACACCAGGATCAGGACCAGAACCCCGGCCGGTACCAGGAAGACCCACGGGAACGTCGTCGCCGATGTGGTGCCGTCGGCGATCAGGGTGCCCAGGGACACGTCCGGCGGCTGGACGCCGAACCCGAGGAAGCTCAGCCCGGTTTCGGCCAGGATGGCGACCCCGACGGTGAGTGCGGTGTCGATGATCAGGATCGAGGCCACATTGGGCAGGATGTGCCGGGCGATGATCCGCCGGTTGGGCACACCCATGTACCGGGCGGCCTGGACGTACTCCCGCTCCCGCAGGCTCATCGTCAGGCCCCGCACCATGCGGGAGCTGATCATCCAGCTGAACCCGGCCAGCAGCACGATCAGCAGCGTGATGTTGGCCGAGTTCTTGGTCCGCGGAGTGATGATCGCGATGAGGATGAAGCTCGGCACCACCAGCAGCAGGTCCACCAGCCACATCAGGGCCCGGTCGCGCCAGCCGCCGAAATAACCGGCGATGGATCCGACGGTCGCGGCGATGACGGTCGAGATGACCGCCACGCACAGGCCGATCAGCAAGGACTTCTGCATACCGCGTAACACCTGGGCCAGCACGTCCTGGCCGATGGCGTTGGTGCCCAGCCAGTGCTCGCGGCTGGGTGGGGTCTGCAGCGCGTAGAAGTCGATATCGGTGTGGGAGTAGGGCAGCAGCGGCGGCAGCGCGTAGCACGCCACGAACAGCAGCACCAGGATGGTCAGGGCGACCACCGCGAGACGGTTGGAGAGGAACCGCCGTGCCACCAGAGTGCGGCGGGAGACGAATTCCTGCTCTGCGTCCGCGCTGTCCCGACTGTGCTCTGTGGTGCTCATGTCACCCGCACCCGGGGGTCGAGGATGGCGTAGATGATGTCGGAGAGCAGGCCGGCGAGCAGCACCATCGCGCCGGAGAACACCGTGATCGCCGCGACGATATTGGTGTCCTGGGTGGCGATGCCCTGCACCACCCATTCGCCCATACCGTGCCAGCCGAAGATCTTCTCCACGAACACCGCGCCGGTGACCAGGGCGGCGACGCTGTAGGCGAACAGTGTGGCCATCGGGATCAACGCCGTGCGCAGTCCGTGCTTGAACAGGGCCTGACGCCGGGTGAGCCCCTTGGCGCGGGCGGTGCGGATGAAATCCTGGCCGAGTACGTCGAGCATGGCGTTGCGCTGGTAGCGGCTGTAGCCGGCGATCGACAGCAGCGTGAGGGTCAACGTCGGCAGCACCAGGTGCTGTAATCGGTCCAGCAGTCGGTTCCACGGCCCGCCGA
>JAHZJY010000233.1 GCA_022600695.1 Actinomycetes bacterium
CCGATCTGGCCCCGCTGGCGCCCACCGAGCGTCAAGTGCGGTTGATCGAAATAGAACAGGTAGCTCGGCGGAGACCCCACGAGCGTCCGCACCGCGCCGGGCTCTGCGGGATCCGCCGGGGCCGGCGCGTCCGCTGGGGCCGCCGGCGGTGCTGCGGGATCAGCGGGGGCGGCGGTCGTGGGCGGCGGTGGGGGCGGCTCCGGGTCGGCCAGCGCCGCGTTCGGCATGGCGATAGTCACAGCGCTGAGGCCTGCGACTGCGGTGACAGCCATGGCCGCCCACAGGCCATGACGTCGTGAGGGCTGCGTCATGGCGAAAAACCTACCGTGTTACCTGCGTGACGCAAGTGTGCGGTCGGCCGTGTCCGCCTGCCGATTCACCGCCGCGCGACCCGGGCCCGCCCTCCAGACACCCGCCGGTTCGACCACCTCAATATCGACGCGGCGCTGCCCGAACTCCCGGCCAGGGTCGCCGCGCTGGCGCGCGGTGCGACGCGCCGGGCTCGATTGCGACGCCCGGACAGGCCCTGCCGACGGTGCTCACCGTATGACCGGGCCGGGACGGACCGCTACGGTAGTACCGTCGGCGTGCAACCTTCTCCGGCGCGGCTAATTCAGGAGCGAAGATGACCCATCCCGGCGCAACTCCGTCGGACCGGCACAAGGTCGTTATCGTCGGCTCGGGGTTCGGTGGCCTTACGGCCGCCAAGAAGCTCAAGCGGGCCGATGTCGATATCAAGATGATCGCCAGAACCACCCACCACCTGTTTCAGCCGTTGCTGTATCAGGTGGCAACCGGAATCATCTCAGAGGGCGAGATCGCCCCGCTGACCCGCGTGGTCCTGCGCAAGAACACGAACTGTCAGGTACTGCTCGGCGAGGTCACCGATATCGACCTGGACCGGCGGACCATCGACTCGGTCCTGCTCGGCCACACCTATCGCACCCCGTACGACTCGCTGATCGTCGCTGCGGGTGCGGGTCAGTCCTACTTCGGCAATGACCATTTCGCCGAGTGGGCACCGGGCATGAAGACCATCGACGACGCGCTGGAACTGCGTGGCCGCATTCTGGGCGCATTCGAGCAGGCCGAGCGGTCCAGCGCCCCTGAGCGCCGAGCGAAGCTGCTCACGTTCGTCGTGGTCGGTGCCGGTCCGACCGGCGTGGAGATGGCCGGCCAGATCGCCGAACTGGCCGACCACACACTGAAGGGTTCCTTCCGCCACATCGACTCCACCAGGGCGCGGGTCATCCTGCTCGATGCCGCCCCTGCCGTGCTGCCCCCGATGGGTGAGAAGCTTGGGAAGAAGGCCGCCGCCCGGCTCGAGAAACTGGGTGTCGAGATCCAACTCGGCGCGATGGTGACCAATGTCGACCGCAACGGGATCAACGTCAAGTACGAAGACGGCAGCACCCAGCGGATCGAATGCCAGACGAAGGTCTGGTCGGCCGGGGTGTCGGCCAGCCCGCTGGGCAAAGTCATCGCCGAACAGTCCGGCGCCGAGATCGACCGGGCCGGCCGGGTCAAGGTGCTGCCCGACCTGACCGTCCCGGGACATCCGAACGTCTTCGTGGTCGGCGATATGGCCGCCGTCGACGGCGTTCCCGGACAGGCCCAGGGCGCGATCCAGGGTGCTCGTTACGCGGCCAAGCTGATCAAAGCCGAACTGAAGGGCGCAGACCCCGCGGCCCGCGAGCCGTTCCAATACTTCGACAAGGGTTCGATGGCCACCGTGTCGCGTTACTCGGCAGTGGCCAAGGTGGGCCCGCTGGAGTTCGGTGGATTCATCGCCTGGCTCGCCTGGTTGTTCCTGCACCTGATCTACCTGGTGGGATTCAAGGCCCGATTGACCACCGCGCTGTCTTGGGCCGGCACCTTCATCGGCAGCCATCGCGGTCAGCTCACCATCACCGAACAGCAGGCCTACGCCCGCACCCGGATCGAACAGCTTGAGGAGATCGCGGAGCGGGTCGAGGAGTCCGAGATCAGCGCGTCCTGATCATTCGGATACGGCAGCGCGTTCGTGGTTCTCCGACCACCGGGCTGCCCTAGCATGGTGTTGCGTTCACCCTGATGTGCTGCGTCTCAATTTGGCGCAACTCGGGCCAGAACAAGCCGGGCCGCTTCCTCAGACACCTTCGTCGTCACCCAAAAGGGACACCATGTCAGCCGCATGTCGATCCGCCCTCCGCCCCCTGGCGCCGCTGTTTGGTCCCGGTGCGCGGGGGGGAACGCCCCGGCCGAAGGCCCGCTACGAGCCGCCGGCCGACTTGGACGCCACCCCCCACCCGCGGGCCGCCTGATCGATGGCCGCAATGATGAAACCCGACGAACTCGTATACCGGCTCGTGCAGCGGCTGCCCAGCCGGATGCTCTCACTGCGAACCATCGTCATCTTCGCGGCGCTGGCGGTCGTCATTCTCGTCCTCACCCTCGGAACCTGGGTGTGGGTTGGCGTCACCAACGATCAGTACAGCCAACTGGACAGCAGGCTGGATTCGGTGAGCAGCCTGGGCGATTTCAGCGGCCTGCTGAACAGTCCCCCGGCCCCCGACAGCCCGAGCCCGGACGGCAACCTGGTGCGCACCGTCCGGGTCGGTTCGATGGCGATGTCGGTGCCCTCCGATATCGTCCTCCCCAAACTGGCCAACGGGTACGCCAACACCACCATTGACGGCGTGGAGTACCGGGTTCGCACCTTCATGGTCGGTGGCGCCACGATTGCCCTCGGCGCACCGGTGGCGGAAACCCAGCGACGAATCTCCGAACTGCACTTACGGGTCGTGCTGATCTGCGGCGGGGTGATCATCGGCACCGTGGTCGTCGGCTGGTTCTTCTCGCTGATCATGATCGACCCGTTCCGTCTACTGGCTCAGCAGGCCCGCGCCATCAACGCGCAATCCAAACCCGAAGAGGTTCAGGTCCGCGGGGTACGGGAGGCGGTGGAAATCGGTGAGGCGGTCGAGGGGATGCTGGCCCGTATCGGCGACGAACAGAACAAGACCAGGGCGGCCCTGGAATCGGCCCGGGACTTCGCTGCGGTCGCCTCCCATGAGCTCCGCACGCCGCTGACCGCCATGCGCACCAACCTCGAAGTTCTCTCCACCCTCGACCTCGGTGACGACCAACGCAGAGAGGTCATCGGCGACACGGTGCGGACCCAGAGCCGAATCGAGGCCACCCTGACCGCATTGGAGCGACTGGCCCAGGGTGAACTGACCACCGCCGACGATTTCGTGCCGTTCGACATGACCGAATTGCTCGACCGTGCCGCCCACGACGCAGAGCGCACCTACCCGAACTTGCGGGTCGCGCTGGTGCCCTCACCGGCCGTTCTGATGATGGGGCTGCCCGTGGGGCTGCGACTGGTGATCGACAACGCGATCGCCAACGCCGTTAAGCACGGCGGGGCCACCGAGGTCCAACTGGCCGTCAAGAGCTCATCGGAGGGAGTGCGGGTCGTCATCGACGATAATGGCGACGGCGTTCCCGAGGAGGAGCGCACCGCAGTCTTCGAACGATTCTCCCGCGGCTCGACCGCTTCCCGCTCAGGGTCCGGCCTGGGTTTGGCGGTCGTCGCCCAGCAAGCCGAATTACACGGCGGCGCAGCGTCGCTGGGCACCAGCCCGCTCGGCGGAGCGCAACTGGTGCTACAACTGGCCGGCCGGCACTGACAGTTCTTCAGGCCGGGGCTTCGAGGTTCTGCAGCCGCACCTGACCGCGGGCGATCAGCCGGTCCCCAGCGTCGCGGATGGTCACCAACCACAGTTGCTGACGGCGGCCGCGATGCACCGGTTCGGACACCCCATAGGCGATACCCTCAGTCACCGCGCGGAGGAAATCGGTGTTGTTGTTGACCCCGACGACGTTTCCACCGCCGTTCTCGCTCAGCCACAGGTAGGCCGACACACTGGCCATCGACTCGACCATCGCGCACCACACCCCACCATGGACAAGACCCATCGGCTGATGCAGCTTGGGGGTCACCGCGAGTTGGGCCGTGACACCGTCGGGGGAGCTCTCGGTGTACGTCAACCCGATTCCGCGGTCGAATGTGGAATCGAACGGACTGGGACGGGGGGCCTCCGGGTGCACGGCATATGTGTCTACACGGTGGCGCCGCGGGCCGTTCGTCGGGGGCAGAACGATGCGAGCGACCGACCCCTCCGGGGCTGCGGTGTGTTAACCGATCGAATCATGGGTACGACGTTCCGTAGTAAAGGCGGGTATTCTCAGCAGCAATGGAGAAGCGGGTATGGCCAAGTTAACCGGTTTGGGCGACTTGGAACGAGCGGTGATGGATCACCTGTGGGCCGCTGACCGACCGCAAACCGTCCGACAGGTGCACGAGGGGCTGGCCACGCGGCGCGAACTGGCCTACACCACCGTCATGACGGTGCTGCAGCGCCTCGCCCGCAAGAACCTGGTCCTGCAGATCCGTGCCGAGCGTGCCCATCAGTACGTGCCGACGCACGGCCGGGACGAGTTGGTCGCGGGCCTGATGGTCGACGCCCTCGCCCAGGCCGCCGACTCCGGCGACCGGCAGGCCGCGCTGGTGCACTTCGTCGAGCGGGTCGGCGCCGACGAGGCCGATGCGCTGCGCCGCGCGCTGGCCGACCTGGAGGCCAGACACCGGTCCGGCTGACGCGGATATCCGTGTCGTGATCGTCCCGGCGTCGCGGGTTCCCGAGCAGTATTGAACCCAACGGCGGCGGATCGCTCTTTCAGCGCTTCGAGCGTCGGCACGAACAACAGCGACCCCGGCGCGGTCCACCAAAACCCCGGACTCGGTTGGGACTACTACGACATGACGAACATCCCCTGGTCCCAGCTACGAGTCATCGCCGCCTGAGCGCGGCCCGTCTCCGTGGTCACCTGGAAGCGGAAGATCTGGCGAACCGGGTGCAGCGGGATTCACACAGTGAACTGGTGGCGGGCGTAGCGCCGCTGGGGGACACTGTCAGACGTGACAGCGCTGGCCTTCACCGTACTTGCGCTTGCCCTCGTCGGCCCGGTTCCCGCCCTGCTGGCGCGAGCCTCCTGGCCGATGCGCGCGCCCCGCGCCGCGGTGGTGCTGTGGCAGTCGATCGCGATAGCCGCGGTGCTGTCGGCGTTCAGCGCAGGACTGGCCCTGGCCGCTCAACTCTTCGCCCCGAGTCCGGGAGGCGGGCCGGCCGGCTACAGCCTCAATGAGATCAACGCGCTCGGCTGGCCGCTCTGGCTGTGCTCGATTCTGGGTTTCGCTCTGACGCTGCTCATCGGATTTCGTCTGGTCGCAGCGGTGGCACAGGTGGCCATCGGCACCCGGCGGCGCCGGGCGCACCACCGCATGATGGTCGACCTCCTCGGCGAACGCCGCCATGAACTCGGTGGGGTCCGGGTACTCGATGTGGCCGAACCACTGGCGTACTGCCTGCCCGGGATGCGTAGCCGGGTGGTGCTCAGCCGGGGGACCCTCGCGAATCTGAGCAGCGACGAACTGGCAGCGATCCTGCGCCATGAGCGGGCACACCTTCGGGCCCGGCATGATCTGGTGCTGGAGGCGTTTACCGCGGTGCACACCGCCTTTCCCCGATTCGTCCGTAGCGGCAGTGCGCTCGCCGCGGTCCGCCTGTTGGTCGAACTACTGGCCGACGACGCCGCGGTGCGCGCCGGCGGACCCCGGCCCCTGGCCCGGGCTCTGGTCACCTGTGCGTGCAGCCCGACACCGGTCGGCGCGTTGGCCGCGGGCGGCCCGGCGACAGTGCTGCGGGTACGGCG